>JANYBI010000026.1 GCA_025360875.1 Lentisphaerota bacterium | reverse complement strand
GGATGTTCTCAACGCCTTGTCGTCGGACAAGTCCGCCGACTTATCCTCAATGCTTGACGGAAAGAAACCTGGCAAGGCCGCCTGACTCGGCGACCACGCTCCGCTCATCCCTCAGCCTAAAATAAAGACTGACGCGTTACCACGGAGACACGGAGCAATGAGAGCACAGAGATCCGGCATTCGCCTGATTGACTTTGGGACAATCAGACGAATGCCAACTACTTTGTATTGAGGGGAATGAGATGGAGTAAATCGTGTCCCTGGAATTTCTTCCATTGGCTTCTTTTCGATAACTCCACCTGGTTCTCTCATACCATTGGTTTCAAATCGGTGGTCTCGAAACGAGTGCACCGATTTGAAGCCCTCTGTGCTTGATGACTCCCCCCTGACTCCGTGCACCTCTGTGGTGAATCTTCTTGACTCGTCTCCAGGCATAAATGCCCGGGTTAAAATATATGCGTATAGGGGGATATATGGACGCAAACAGCCGGATTTCATTTGGCAAAGAACTTAATTACGATGAACGCCACGACGATGATCGACAGCACGACCATGATGGTCATTGCCAACCCCGGGAATCCCCCGGACTTCCTTGCCCTTCCGTCCTGGTATGCCTCATAGGCCTTTGACTGCACAGCTCTTGAAGGAAGATCCTTCCTGAGCGTGTTTTTCCTTGAGGCTGCCGGACTGGGCTGAACCTGCTTTCCGGAAAGAAGATCCTTCAATGCTTTTATGAGTTCCGGCCATGTCGCGTATCTTCTGGCCTTTTCCTTCTCAAGCATCTTGTCAATTATCGAAATGCAGTCCTTGCTCACATTCGAATTGTAGCTTTCCAGAGGCTTAGGATTCTTCTCCATCTGAGCCTCCATCATTTCATAATGCGTCTTGCACTGGAAGGCCGGCTGTCCGGCGAGCATCTCATAGAAGACAAGGCCGAGGCAGTACATGTCCGCCTGGAAAGTGAGTTCACGCTCCCCTCGGACCTGCTCGGGGCTCATATACTGGGGATTCCCTATCGTATAACCGGAGACTGTCAGGTCATCCTTGCCGGGCTCGAATGATTTTGCAAGCCCGAAATCGGTAAGCATGGGATGGACGCCTGAAGCGATAAGGATAGTGGACGGGCAGACATTCCTGTGCGAGATCTTCTTCTCATTCCAGGCATAGTCCAGGGCGTCGGCAATCGCCATTATTATCTTTACCGCCTCGTCCTGGTCGAGCCTGCCTTTCATCTTTATGTAGTCTGCGAGATAAAGCCCGGTTTCCGAGGCGCTTACAAAATAGAGGATTCCGTTCTCATCACCTGCATCATATGCCGGCAGTATGTTCTGATGCTTGAGGGCGGCGGTAAGCCTTACCGCCTGGAGGAAACGCTGGACCGTATCCGGACCGGCGGCCATTTCCGGCGGAAGCACACGTATGATTACCTCTTTCTCGAGATCAGGATGCCTGCCGATATAGACGCTGTCGCCAAGGCTGCCCTTGCCATGCGGTCTCAGAATCTCAAACCTTCCATTCAACTTGTATCCGGGCGAAAGATGCTGCAGCAAGGTAAATCCCCCTTATGGGAACCTCTAAAATTCACAATTGCAGTTTAGAGGTTCATAGGATTGGTGTACGTCAGTTGATTCCCATCATGAGCGCTTTAGCCTGATACGACCACAAGTCCTCCGAACCCGCCGCCGAATCCATGGCTTTCAGGGAAGCAAGTGCACGATCCTTCTTGCCGCTGGCGAGAAAAAGCCTGCCTGCAGAATAGGAAGCCTCATTTCTTACGGTTGAGGGGAATTTGATATCGGAAGAGATCTTCGAGAATGCTTCCGCCGCCTCATCCTTCTTGTTCATGAGCTCAAGCAGGTATCCTTCGTCAAGCTTCGCCTGCCAGAACGCCTCGGGATTTTCAGTGGACGGTCCGATTTCACGGCAGATCTTCAATGCGTCTTCGAATTTCTTTTCGTCAGTCAAGAGCTTCATCGCCCTCAGCCTTGCGAAATTCGCAGCGGGATGGTTCGGATAGCTGGCTAGGACCTTCTGGATTTCCTGGACAGTTTTCGCGCTTGTGAAATCAGATGATGCGGCAATATCCCTCTTCCGCGTATAGTTCATGAAAGTCAGATATAGTGCGAACAGTATCACTATCCCGACCGCAACATTGAGGAAGGTCGGCCAGTGCTTGACGAAAAAATCCTCAAAGCTGGTCTCCTGCTCATAAGCTTCCTCAATAATATTCTCCTTGTCCTGATCATTCTTAATACTCATTATTCCATCTCCATGTGTTCAGATTTTAACAATAACTTGTCTTTGCGTGCCATATGCTGATTTTTACAGACCGCCTTAAGTTAATTCATAAGTCTCTTATTTCAAACGCCTATTCGCTAAGAAATCTTTTTCCGGTATGCTCTCGGGGAAACACCCTGTGTCCGCCTGAAGACACGGGTCAGGTAGCCCGGATCGGTATAGCCGCACGCCCAGGCGATCTCCTTTATGTTCAGGAGGCTCGATTCAAGAAGGCCTTTCGCCATCTCGGTACGCTGCTGGTTTATATATTCAGTCAGTTTCATTCCGGTCTCGACATGGAACCTGTGGGACAGATAATCCGGAGAACATTTGAGGATGCCGGCAATCTTCCTCACGTTCATGGTCGGATCTCCTATCGAGCCTGCTACAATAGTCCTGCACATGGACGCCCTTCCGCCTTCATCGATCTTCTCCTTGTTCCTTATGATGTCCAGCAGGAGATACAGGATCGCCTGGAGTATGGATGCTGTAAGCTCAGATTGGGCAGTTCCGTCCCGGGCATCCGAGAGATCGCACACGTCCTCCATATATCTTATGAGCCTGCTGGTGTTGACGGCGGTCTCATAGGAGCCTCCCTTAAGGGTGTGCGGGCGATTCTTTGCGGAATTCGCAATATGCATGAATGTATTAGCCCCGCGCATCATGACCACAAGATTGTAGAAGGGAAATCCGCTGCATGGAAAAGCCTTTTCGGAATGGCCGACCTTCGGCGGCACAAGACATATCTCGCCCGGCATGAGCTTGAAATGACCGGATGGAAACGTGAAATCCGTGTATCCGGATATCTGTATGAACATCTCAGGTTCAAGATGGAAATGCATCCCCTTGCTGATCATGTCCCCCTTTTCGCGGCTGGGGATCTTCAGGACGTCCTCCCCGCTCCTCAGTTTCAGGAGGAGCTTTTCAATGAATTCCTCGGACGTGTCAGGCATTTTCACGGAGGCGTCTGTAAATTCAAAAGCTCCCATAATCTAAGTTTTATCTCGCTTTTTAAGGTTTAGTCCAATTTTAATTATTTGAATTTATCGCGTAAATAATGTAAATCAATAGCGCGCCATGAGACATCATGGCCGGACAATGTCAGTTTTTTTAACACAAAAGTGAACTA
>JANYBI010000004.1 GCA_025360875.1 Lentisphaerota bacterium | reverse complement strand
CAAAAATCCTCTTTTATGGTATCTTAACGCCCTTATGGAGCGCCGGCGTCCCGCCGGCAATAAAATAGAACTTTAGAATTATTATAGACAGGATAACAGGATTTTCAGGATATCATGAATTTAAAGAAAAATCCATGAATTCAACATCATGATAATCCTGTAATCCTGTCAAAATATTTTAGGAAAACATGAAATCAATCACCAGCAAAGAAATACTGAACGCATACAAGGTTCTAGATGGCAAGGAGCTTACCCAGGAAGAGGCTCTTCTGCTCATACAGACGGAACAGCCGTATCTCATGGACCTGTATTCCCTTGCCGACAAGACCCGGATGAAGTTCTTCAAGTCCAAGATTGACACCTGCGAGATAACCAACGCAAAATCTGGCGCCTGCTCCGAGGACTGCTCGTTCTGCGCGCAGTCGGCGCATCACAGCACAAAGGCGTCTGTCTTTTCCCTTAAAAGCAAGGAGGAACTGCTCAAGGCTGCGAAAGTCGCAAAGGAGCACGGTGCAGAAAGTTTCTGCATTGTTGTCAGCGGAAAAGGATATCCGAAGGCGAACGACGAGTTCAACAGCATAATCGAGAGCATCAGGCTGATCCGGAAGGAAACCGGACTTGAACTGCACTGTTCTCCAGGGATCCTGACAAAGGAAACCGCCAAAATGCTAAAGGACGCCGGTGCAGTGATGATCAACCACAATCTGGAAACTGCCCCTTCCAATTTCAAGAACATATGTACGACGCACAGGATCGAGGACAGGATAAATACTGTGAAGGCCGCAAAGTCGGTCGGTTTGAAAGTATGCTGTGGCGGCATAATAGGTCTCGGGGAATCAATTGTCCAGAGGGTTGATCTCGCGTTCGCGCTGAAGGAACTCGATGTCGACGCCATTCCTGTGAACATCCATCAGAAAATCACCGGTACAAAACTGCCGGAATCAAATATCTCCCTGACTGAAATCCTGAATTTCGTGGCAGTTCTCCGCCTGATCAATCCTGCCAAGGGCATCAAGATCGCCGCAGGCAGGAATACCGTTCTTGCGGATTATCAGGGCCTGGTCTTCCATGCAGGTGCAAACGGGATGCTCATCGGCGGATATCTCACCATCCCCGGACGAGATATCGACAAGGACAGGAAGCTCATAAATTCGTTGAAATGCTGATACGAAGATTCTCAAGGACGGAAAACAGAAACCTGCAGACCGGGAATGACTCTGTAATGCCTAATATTTCCGGTGCATATGGTCAAAGACAGTTCGGAAGCTGTAGCCGCTATTAGCGCATCTGCCATGCACATGCCGGATCCGAGTGAATGTTCCTCAATATATATCATCGCCCTATGGGATATGTTTTCGTCCATAGGCAGGATTTTAAATCCCATCTCAAGAAGAAATCTTTTGATAGCCAGCAGATCGCCTTTGTCCCTGGCACCTTTGATCAGTTCCATATACGATACAGCGGAAATCTGAAGTTCCTGGCACTTGTCAATGGCCGTTGCCGCCCTTTCATTTCCACGCAAGGCCCATATCAGGACATCTGTATCGAACAGCATCAGTAACGCCCTTTCCGGAGATCCCTGACGAGCTTTTCAACGTCCTCCATGTCCTTTCTTCCAGCCCAGATGCCAAATGCGGAACATTCAGATACCTTCTTACGTCCATTGATTTTCCCGACAGGCACTATTACAGCCTTCTTCCGGCCACGGCACGTGAGCATGACAGACTCGTTCCGGTCAAGCGCTGAAAGCACGCTTCTCATATTCTTTCTCAGATCCAGGACGGTTGCATTCATGATTGTCTCCTAGTGTTCACTTGTAAGTATACACTTAATTCCCATAAAGTCAATGGCATTCTTTTCCAAAATCAAATGCAGCACGGGCATCTTGACATGCCGTCCCCGGCCGCGATATCGACAAGGACAGGAAGCTCATAAATTCGTTGAAGCTTTGAATGTCGAATAACGAAAGCTGAAATATTCAAGACAATCCATATTTTAAATATTTCTTGATCTGCGTACCATTTATTATCTTTGAATATAAATCCAATAATTCATAATGATGCTTGTTTTTTGATCTTTCAGGATTTGACCAAGAATTACATTGATATGAGTTTCCGTCTAATATTTCATGGTAGTATCCAACCCCATCCATGCACAAATTTTTGCATTCCAAGGCCAATTTGCTTAATTCCTGTACCTTTTCCCAAGCATTTGGCTTTTTTATTGAACAGCTTATTTTCAAAATCTTATTTTTGTCAAAAATCTTTCCCTGTTCAATAGGAGAAAGCAAAGTCGAATCTTTTTGGGCAAGAGCTGGAAGACTATACCAGAGGCTAACCTCTCCTTTTAAAAGCTCAAGGCAGATTTCTTCCGAACAGAAAACAAACGTTATGAATGCTTCAGTATCGAATGAATGAAGTACCCATAAACGTGAAACTCCAAATACGTTATCATTGTTATAGGTATTCAGCGGTTGCAGATCATATTCATTTTTTATTAAATCTCCAAAAAGATAACTTTTCTGTAATTCTGAAATTCCCTTTTTTGCCTCTCTTATTTTTTCCTTAGCCTCATCTTCCTTTTTCAGAATATCCCCACGGGAATATTTGACAGGAGAGAGAGCATGAAAAATTCCGCAATTATCCACGTCCTTCCATTCGCCTCCCGTAAATACCTTGTCGTTAATTAAAAATCCAGGAGTTATTTCTCCCTTAGATATTGAACCCTTAAATGACTCATAATCTATTTCAAACGGCTTTGAATCTTGCGAATTTTTACAGAGTATTTTCATATATCCCCCAGAACTTAATGCTATAATTATAGACTATAGATTCAGAAACAGGCATGAATGCCTGTTTTACTTTAGAACATCCCTTACGGGATTAACTACAAACACATTCCAAAGCAATTCCAAAATTTCATTGGCTGTTTATGATTTTTCTTCCATTCGACGTTGGGAGTTCGATGTTCAATGTTGGACGTTTAGTTTTCTAGGTCCGGAACGGCGGCAAGCCCTACACTATCAACTATGGATTGCACAGTAATTCCTCCACTTTTCTTAAGTTTCATGCATAATCCAGTATCATTTCCCGTTCATAGTATAGGTGTCAGTGATGGTCCGTGCAAGTCTCTGGATTCAAAGATGATACCAGGATCCTTTTCCTTTTCCTTCGCGGAAGAGAAGCTTCTGTCCAACCAGCATCTTCAGGTGAGCTTTTATCGTATTGCGGCTGGCTCCGGTAATGGCGACAATGTCCCGGACAGAAATCCTTCCATGATCCCTGCATGCGCCCAATATTGTCTGGGAAAGCGCTGGAACCGAGACAAGCTTCTCTTCCTCTTCAAGTTTTCTTGAAAGTACATCGGCCTGCCTTTTGAGCGAACGGAGAAAGAAGAGAATCCATTCCTGGATCCTTGAATTGTCCGTGTAGAGCGTCGCCTGCGCCCTGCGCAAAGAAAGATAATAGGAATCCTTGTTTTCCTCGATTACATGTTCCAGCGAACTATATGGCACATAATGATATCCTGCTCTCAGGAGAAGAAGCGTAGTCATTATCCTTGAAAGACGGCCATTGCCATCCTGGAAAGGGTGAATTGCAAGGAAATGGACAATGAAGACTGCAATCAGGATCAATCTATGCTGGTCCTGTTCCTTCTCCGTTTTTTCAAACCATTCGACAAGTTCGCGCATTTTGAATGGCGTCTCAAAAGGCGATGCCGTCTGGAAGATCACTCCCAGGCTTTTTCCTTCCGTATCAAACGCCTCGACGTTGTTTGGCAGCTTCTTGTATTCTCCCCTGTGACGCAAATCTTTCTCGGAATATTTCAGAAGAATTTGATGCAACTGTCTGATATGGTTCTCAGATAGATTTATCTCCTTGAAGGAATTAAATACCATAGAAGCCGTATCTGCGTAACCTGCCACCTCCTGTTCATCACGCGAACGAAAGCTCGTGAACCCAATGCCAGTGAGCAGCCGGTCCACTTCGGCTTCAGTAAGCTTTGCGCCTTCAATTCTTGTTGATGAGGCAATTGACTCGACAGTTGCAACTTTACGCAAGTTGTTCAAGACATCCGGGGAAAGATTTTGAAATGCGCGCCAAGCCCCCTTGAACTCATCGATAGCTGAGATGAGCTTGAGCATTTCTTCATTAATGAGTATTTTGGGTGTATCCATAATTATATCCAATTATATCCATAATATAATTAATTTCAAATTTTTATGGATAATTATGGATATTTTTATGGATATCTTTGTCTATCAAAGTCTGTGTGAGTCTGTGGCAGAAATTCCTATTCCCTATGCCGGCGCATCCACAACAGCAATATGCCCATTATGAGCGGGCATGCGGCGGAAAGCATGAGACCTGTTGCGAGGCTTGAACGGTCGGCGATTATTCCGACAAACCACGGCATGATAACTCCGCCGGAATTTCCGAATGTAGAAAGGAATCCGAACATCGAGGCGCCACCGCGCGGATATCTGTCCGCCGTAACTCCCAGCAGACATGGCCAGAGGCAGCTTCCTGCGAGTCCCGCAAAAATGCAGGCGGTCAGGGCGACACTAGGTAACTGAGGCGAGCACGCGATCAGGAACAGCACTACAGAGCTCCAGCAGCATGCCAGCATTATCCTGTATGAATCAATCTTATGTCCGAGAATTCCTGCGCCGATACGGCCGAGTGCCATAGCCACGGAAAATCCAAGGAATGCCATGCCACCTGTCCACGCGGAGAAATGCAGTTCTTTCTCGGCGTAGGCGGGAAGCCATTGCGCCATGGCAAGCTCGGTTGCGCCTCCAAAGAACAATGCGACAAGCGCCACGAGGAAGAACGGTTTGAATATGAGCTCACGGAGACGCATCCTTCCCTCCTCATGCTGGACAAGAGGTGGAAGTTTCAGCAGGATGAAGCAGAATCCAACGACTGCTGGCATCAGCGACAGCCAAAGGGAGATGTTACGCCAACCCCAGTCAAGTTTGAGGGCAAGCGATCCCATCAGGATCGTAAGCACCGCGCCTGTGCAGTAGAAAGAATGGAGCAAGTTCATTGCGACAGATCTCTTCTCCGGCTGAAGCGCGCAGACAATCGGACTCAGCACCATGTCCAGGACACCGGCTCCAAATCCCATCACCGCAGAGGCGGCCAGCACAGTATCGTAATTTTTAGCCAGACCGAGCATGAGAAGGCCGATGCTGATGAAGACATTTCCGAGTATGGCGAATATTTTCGCGCCTAGCCGGTCGGCAAGCGGTCCTGTTACCAGGATCCCGATGATAAGCCCGAGAAAGGTCACAGCGCCGATACGTCCGAGCTGTTCATTTGTAAGACCAGCGACTCCGCCAAGCTCACATCCGAAGGTCGTCAGGAAGATAGGAGTGAGATTCACAGCCATCGCCAACGCGACCATACCGGCATAGTTCACCGTCAGCGCCCATACTAGGGCTGTTCGTGTTCTCGGTGTGCTTTCCATATTTGCAATTATTCTATTTTTAATTTTCCATTTCGGATGATTTCTCTTTGTGTCATGGTTCATACTCTAATCCTAAAGCTGCAAGCCGCAATCAAAAACAACTGTATTAATGGAGAGGTTTGACTCAGTCAAACACGTAAAGGCTGTTCTTGAGTAATGCAGACATTCCTGTCTGCAATTCCAAATACAGGCTAAAAGCCTGTTTTACTGAAAAGACATGCCTTGCGGCATTGACTACAAACAAACGCTAAATCTCCCATTCTTAATCTTTTTATATAAGATTATCAGCTTTGTGATAAGCTTATTGCAACTATTTTCGATATTTCTTTGTTTTTAATGTTTACTTTGTTGATATACTTAATATAGTATATAGAAGAACGGAGGAATATCATGGTAGATAAACACTGGAGAAGCGTCACAAAGGCAGTGTCCTGGAGGACGGTCGGAACAATAGACACTGTCATAATTTCCTGGCTGATAACCGGAAAATTCGCCTTTGCGATCTCAATCGGCGCTGTCGAGCTATTCACCAAGATGTTTCTCTACTATATGCACGAAAGGATCTGGAACAGGATTAAGTTCGGAAGGCACGCGCCAAAGGGGACCGATTACAGCATATAAATATGCCAGCATATTTATATATGAAGGAGAATATGAATCAGAAAGAAAATATTGAAGTTCTCAAGGGAAAAATACAAGGCAAGGACGCCTTTGACATTCTGAAAATAGGTCTGGATTTTTTCACTCCTGAGAAAATCTCCCTGTCTTCCAGCCTCGGCGCCGAAGATCAGGTGCTGACAGACATGCTCCTGAAGATCAATCCGAAGGCCAGGATCTTCACGATCGACACCGGACGTCTCCCTCAGGCCACCTATGATACGATCTCCGAGACCATGGAAAAATATTCCGTATTATACGAAATACTCTTCCCCGAATCAGCAGATGTCGAGGCGATGGAAATAGTATACGGTCCAAACCTTTTCCTTAAGAGTATTGAAAACAGGAAGCTCTGCTGCGAAATCCGCAAAATCAGGCCTCTGAGGAAATATCTTTCAAAGGTTGACGCATGGATCTGCGGACTTCGCAGGGAGCAGAACATTACCCGGACAGGAATTGAAAAGATCGAATGGGACAATAATTTCGGCTTGGTCAAGCTGAATCCGCT
>JANYBI010000782.1 GCA_025360875.1 Lentisphaerota bacterium | reverse complement strand
CCCACAGGTCAGTATTATGATGTGCAGTCCAGCCGCGGCATCCGTAACTCTCTGCGGCGACTTTCCCGCCAGTGACGGAAAGTTTTTCCACAAGATCGAACATGGGGCCATGGCATTCTGAAAGGTTGGCAGGTTCTGCAGGCCAGTAGTTCATCTCGGTATTTATGTTGATCGTATAATTCGAACTCCATGGCGGACGGAGAATATCGTTCCATATCCCCTGGAGATTTGTCGCCTGCGTCCCGGGACGCGAAGACGCGATCATCAGATATCGACCATACTGGAAAAGGAGCGCGGAAAGCTGCGGATCGTTTTTACCGTCATAGCTTTTGAGCCTTTCATCGGTCGCGAGAGCGCTTTTATCTGTAACACCAAGATCAATGGAACATCTGTCAAAAAGCTTCCTGTAGTCTTTGACATGGCTGTTCATGAGAGCGTCAAAACTTTTTCTTGAGACGGTCTTCATTATCGCAGCTATGATTTCCCCCGGATTGACACCATCCTTTTTAGGCAGTTTGTCGAATCCGTTGAAACTGGTCGCGGAAACAAGCACCAGGACTACAGAACTTGCATTTTCCACTTCCAGCCCGCTGTCCGTGGTGGTGACGCGGCCACCATCGGCGATTGCACGGAGCCTTACCTCGAATCCGATTCCCTCATTTTCATCATACTTGACCAGATCCCTATTGTAATATGAAGGATCAATATGGACCGGCGCCCTGCCGGACAACGCAATCGTCCGGGCATCAAGCTTCTTCTGCGAACTTCGCAGCTGGCTGTCCATCGAGGCCGTAAAACTCAGCCGTCTCCTGCCTTTCGCCGTAATCCTCATGATGAGCGCCTTGTCGGGAAAACTTGTGAAATATGTCCTTTCGTATCTCATCTTTTTGGATTCGTAGCTGACTTTCGCGACAGCGTTGGAAATATCAAGTTCACGCTCATACCCCTGGGGAACCATCTTGGGATATTTGATCTTCAGGTTTCCCATCGGCATATACGCCTGTGAGAACGGGCCCTGTATCTTCTTGCACAGCGCGTTCGCCTTGTGGTAGTCCTCATTAAAAAGCGCTGCCCTTATCTCAGGCAGAGCCGCCTTGGATTCAGGAACGGAATATTTCCCCGGCACACCTGCCCAGAGCGTGTCTTCATTGAGCTGTATCAGGTCCTCCTCGACTCCGCCGAATACCATCGCGCCCAGTTTCCCATTGCCCAGAGGCAGGGCTTCAGTAAAGCCTGATGCCGGCTGGAAGTAACGGAGTTTCAGTTCGTTTTTTGGAGATATTTCTTTCATATGCGGTTGCAAGTTCCTATTAAGTTGTTATAATTTGCAGAGCTATAATCTATGGCGTCAAACGAAGAATTAAACTGTAATCTTATTTTTAACCAAGGAGAATGTTAACGATGTCAGCAATCTGCAATGTGCATGCACGTGAAATCCTCGACTCGCGTGGAAACCCGACAGTTGAAGTTGATGTTACGCTTGAATGCGGGACAATCGGAAGGGCGGCAGTGCCGTCTGGCGCCTCAACAGGCGAACATGAGGCTGTCGAGCTCAGGGACGGCGACAAGAAACGCTATCTCGGCAAAGGCGTCCTCAAGGCCGTTGAAAACGTAAACAAGAAGATCAATCCGAAGATCAAGGGAATGTGCGTACTGGGCCAGGCCGAAATCGACAAGACAATGATCAGGCTCGACGGCACAAGCACAAAGAAGAATCTCGGCGCCAACGCCATCCTTGGTGTTTCGATCGCCTGCGCAAAGGCCGCCGCGAACTGCCTTGACATCCCGCTCTACCGTTATATCGGTGGCGTCAACGCCAAAGTGCTTCCTGTACCGATGATGAACATCATCAACGGCGGCGCGCATTCCGACGCCCCGATCGATTTCCAGGAGTTCATGATCCGTCCTGTCGGCGCAAAGAGTTTCCACGAAGGTCTCAGGATGGGAACCGAAGTTTTCCACGCGCTCAAATCGGTCCTCAAGAAGCGCGGTCTCAGCACTGCAGTCGGAGATGAAGGCGGATTCGCACCGAATCTCAAGGGCATTGAAGACGCGCTCGACGTCATCATGGAGGCGATCAAGGTCGCCGGCTACAAGCCCGGCAGGAAATCAGACAAAGGCGACGTCTGCATAGCCCTTGATCCTGCATCTAGCGAATTTTTCATCGACGGGAAATATAATTTCAAAAAAGCCGGCAAGGGAATGGTGAAGACTTCCGAGGAAATGGTAAAATACTACTCCAAACTCTCTTCGGATTATCCTATCGACTCCATCGAGGACGGCATGGCGGAAAGCGATTGGAAAGGCTGGAACCTGCTTACATCCGCAATTGGCCACAAGACCCAGCTCGTTGGCGATGATCTCTTCGTCACGAACGTCGAATATCTCTCCAGAGGCATCAAGGAGAAATCAGCCAATTCAATACTGATCAAGGTCAACCAGATCGGCTCCCTCACAGAAACCCTTGACGCCATCGAAATGGCGCACAGGGCTGGCTGGACAGCCGTTGTCAGCCATCGTTCAGGCGAGACGGAAGACACGACGATCGCGGATATCTCGGTTGCCACCAACTCCGGACAGATCAAGACAGGTTCGGCCAGCAGGACCGACCGCATATGCAAATACAACCAGCTCCTCCGCATTGAGGAGGAACTCGGTGACCTTGCGATATACGGTGGCTGATTCGGGATAGGATCACTATCAGGAGGGACGGCAGAAATGCCGTCCCTTTTTTTATACTATTTTCCATTTTAGGACATTGTTTAAATAGTAACACAGACATTCCTGTCTGTAGTTTGAATTTTTATTTTCAATCACAGACCAGCCTTCGCTAAGAACAGGCTACGGCATGGCACGCAGGAATGTCTGTGCTACCCTCTTTCCGAACAGGCTCTAACTCGACGGTCCAAACCAATTTCCTACAGAGAGTTGAAATAATGCGACAAGATATTATCTTTGAAAGGTTTGTGCTAAAAAGGCGCACCATGTGTCGAACTAGGTAAATATGCCTTGCCAGTTGGGCGATTTAAAAACACCAGCTTGAAAGTCGGGCTCCCTTCGACAAGCTCAGGACAGGAAAGCCCAAGATACTTGTTTTGAAAGAAGCAAAAATGGCGGAAGAACAGGAAAAAATCATATTCAATCCCCCGGCCAGGATACTGGTCATAGACGACTCATCGCTGAACAGGCAGTTCATTACGAGCGCCCTTAAATCAAGGGATTTCGAAGTGACAGTCACAAAGAGCGGCGAGGAAGGTATCTCCACCATAAAGGACAAGAATCCGGAAGTGATACTTCTCGACATCATGATGCCGGATGAAGACGGCTATTCCGTCTGCAAAAGGATAAAGGCGAATTCCAAGACAACCCATATACCGATAATTTTCCTGACAGCCGTGGATACTATCGAGGACAAGCTCAAAGGTTTCGAGATCGGCGCGGCGGACTTCATAACGAAGCCGTTCAACCATAAGGAAATGACGGCCCGCGTAAGAACCCAGGTCAGCCTCGCCAGGGCTACGAATGAAAAGGAAAAAATGCTCCGCATCGCGATGGAGGAGAGGAGAAATGCCGTTGTTGCGAGAATCGCAGGCGGCATATCCCACAATTTCAGCAACCTGATCGGCGTCTCAATAGGAAACCTGCTGCTTATCGAATCCCTCCTGGGCAACAGCATAAACCCGGTGGCGAAGGAGGCCCTCTCCGATCTCAAGAAAAGCCTGGAGCGCCAGAAGACCATGCTCCGCCAGTTCCTGCGTCTGTCAAACAGGGGATTCTCTGAAGACAGCAATCCTGAAATAATCGAGAACAACCTCAGCATACTTGTCGATGAGATATTCGAGAATCTTCTGATGCAGGACCGCGGGTCAAAGACCCAGCCCATCCGCCTCCAGAAGAATATTCCCGACAAACTTTCCTTTCTCTGCGATCAGGATCATGCCAGGGAGATATTCCACATGATATTCAATGAAATCATATCCTCAGCAGTCAGCCCGGTCTCATTCAATGTCAGCGCCAAGGTCGACGGGCTCTACGTCAAGTGCGTAATAACCATTACAGGTTTCTCCGTATCCAAGGAGATCCAGGAATCGATATTCGAACCCTTCGCACTGCCTCTCGCCAATGTCGGTACAGGTCTGGCGTTCTCGGTCGTCAAGAATCTGATAGAGGTCAACAAAGGTACGGTCAGCTCACATTCAAACACCGAAGAGAACAAGACAATTCTCGAATTGAACTTCCTCTCCGCTGAAAACTTGAAGCCTGGATGAACTCATGCCTAAATCAATAATATTCCTTGCTGACGGGATGGCCGATGAACCCATTGCGGTACTCGGCGGAAAAACCCCGCTCGAAGCGGTCGACACGCCCCATATGGATTCGATAGCCAGGGAGGGCGCCAGCGGGACATTCCTCACTCTTCCCGATGGATTTCCGACTTCATCCGATGTCGCAAACATGTCCGTCATGGGGTACGATCTTACAAAATGCTATACGGGCCGCGGGCCGCTGGAAGCCGCAAGCATGGGGATTGTCCTCGACGAGGACGACGTCGCATTCCGATGCAATCTCATTGAAGCGTCAGGAGGCATACTGCAGGACTATTCCGCAGGGCACATAGAGACTGTGAGATCCAGGAAGATCATGGCTGAACTGCAGAAGGAGTTCGGCTCCGATAAAATATCATTCCATGCCGGCGTCAGCTATAGGAACCTCCTTGTCCTCCATGGCGAGGAGTTCTCTGAAAAAGTCATGTTCCACAAGCCCGACTCCTCCCAGGGCGAGAAGCTTTCCAGTCTCGTACTGACTCCCGGCGACTCCTCAAAGGAGGCTTCGTTCACTGTCAAATTCCTGAACAGCCTGATTGAAAAGGCCTCTTACTTCCTCGGAAGCCACGAACTTAACAGTAACATTGAACATCCCGCCAACATGATCTGGCCTTGGAGCCCGGGACGCAAGCCAAACCTGCAGTCGTTCCAAGACAAGTATTCCGGCAGGACCGGCGCGGTGATCAGCGCCGTAGACGTCATCTTCGGAATTGCGATTTGCGCGAAAATGGACATCATCAGGATCCCTGGCGCAACGGGATTCATCGACACCAACTATAAGGGGAAGG
>JANYBI010000781.1 GCA_025360875.1 Lentisphaerota bacterium | reverse complement strand
CGGCATTTCCTGACAGGTGTTTTCATGCCTTTGACGATTGATTCCTTCATTCCTGGGATGGAACTGAGATACAAGGTTTCCTGGATCGCCCTCCAGTCTTCTTCTGAGATCAGGATGCCGGAATGCCTTTTCCCGGTGATCTGTATGGGCATGTGCGATTCAGCAGCTTCATCAAGAAGGGAATAGAGCTTCGCCCTTGCGCTTGTAGCTGTAATTGTTGTCATGGGATAATCCTTTCATGCGTTCGCAATAACGTACGCTATCCTTTTATAATGTCAAACAGGGCCTGCAAGTATTGCTTCTTCATTCTTTACGCATGAAATACGTAAAATAGGATAGCCTATGCAACCCTATCTGCTATACGCATATTTAATGGGTGTGTTAAATCGATGTCGGGGTCGGAATCGGGATCGGGATCGGAAGGAGTAACAATGGGCTGATGTACTACAAGTCTGCGGCGCGTTGACTCAGGAAGATAGCTCAAAGTCGAAGGTCTTGCTTGACAGGATCGTCGCCATGTTGGCCAAGCTTGGGCAACGAGGTTATGTTGTTGTCGAGGAATATATTGAATATGGAATAAAATCCATCGATCCCGATCCCGATTCCGACCCCGATGAAAACAAAAGAGAGCAATAGTAACCGAACAGCAGAAAATATGCGTGTAATTACGATATTAGTTTATGGGGAACAAGACCATACTGCTGAGATTTAGCGCAGTGAATATTATCAATCCCAAATATTATAATATCAAAATAAGACAAGAAAAATCACAGAAATAAGCTAACTTTATCAACCAAAAAAGGATTTTTATTATGAATTCAAGGGAAAGAATGCTGATAGCTCTGAACAATGGCCGTCCTGACAGACTGCCTTGCCAGGTACACAGTTGGATGGGTTATTATTTGAAGACCTATCTTGGGGGCATGGACCAGTGGCAGGCTTTTGGAAAATTCGGCATGGATTTTGCGATCTACGTCAGTCCGACTTATAAATATGATGACAGGGATCTCGTAAATTGGCGAAGGGAACGGAAAGATCTCGGTCCTGATTCCGATGGCAATAACTGCTGGGCTGAGACTATTACAACCCCCAAGGGAACGCTCCACCATGCCGGTGCCTGGAATGAGATTACCGGATGGGAAACCGAATATCCTATCAAGAATATCCAGGACTTCGAGATTTGGAATGAGTTCTATCCGGTGCCCTCAGGAATTGATTTCAAGCCGATCCAAGAAGCAAAGGAGCGTTTATGTGACCGCGGGATCATCCGTTCGCACCCTTTCAGCCCGGGACAGGGGAGCCCGTGGCAGAGTTTCTGTACCATGTTCGCCACTGAACATGCGATTATGTTGGGCATGGATGAGCCGGAAACCCTTCACCATATCCTGGAATCTATTGTCCAGAAGACATTGAAAGTTACTGAAATGTGGGTCGGAACTCCTGCGGACATGGTTGAAGTCGGCGGAGGTGCCGGCTCGAGCACCGTCATCAGTCCGAATTTCTACCGGGAATTCTGTCTTCCGTACGACAAGCGCCAGAACAAGCTTATGCACGAAGCGGGAATCAAAATTGTAAACCATTTCTGCGGCGGGCTCATGCCCATGCTAGATCTTGTTGTCGAGAGCGGAGCCGATGGTCTTGAGACGATGACTCCTCCGTCAATGGGAGGAGACTGCGATCTTCGCAAAGCATCATCCCATGTCGGCGACAAATTATTCTTTATAGGAGGATTCGATCAGAATGCAGGTTTTGAGCGCGGAACCCCGGAATCTGCAAGACGTTTAGTGTTCGAATGCTTTGAAGCGACAAAGGATCATGCTGGCTACATATGTTGCCCATCTGACCATTTCTTCCACGGTGATCCGGCATGTCTTCAGGCGTTTGTAGATGCCTGTAAGGAATGCGTTTACTGAGGAAAAGGGATTGTTTAAACGTAAGCGTTAAGCTTGACAGTTTGAGGATAAAAGAGATTTTTCCTCATAAGTAGGGCGGTTTTTAAACCGCCAACCAAACGTCGGGTTAAAACCCGACATACTTTCAAGTACAAACAGCCTCGTTTTACCCAGGTTAACGGTTACATTTGAACATCGAATTACGAGCCCTGAAATTTCGTAATTCGACATTCATTATTCAGAATTCGAAATTCAATTCTATTATTGAGCCTTCGGCGGCGGCGGTGGTGGTACGCCGGGTTCGTCCGGAGAAGCAGCCTTAGGAGGGGTCTTTTTCTTCTTCATCGGAGGTTGCGCGCCGGGCATCTGTCCGCCCATTGCATTTGCCGCATTCGCCTCTGCGAATTTCTTGAGTTCTTCCTGGAGGGCCGGAGTTATTTCTGCGCTGATGACAATGTCATTTTCCTCGTTGGTGAATTTCATGGCTTTCATGAACTGTTCTGAAAGCTGCTGGTTTCCCTGCGCTATGTTGGGAATAATCGCAAGAACCATTGCCTGGAGCTGTATGGTCAGGATCTGCGCCTTGGTCTTTTCCTTGCAATTGAGACGGATATTCAGATTGGCGGTATCCTTTGCGTCCCCGGTAAATTTCAAGTTCACGATTCCTCCCTGGATATTGTCAAAGGGAATCATCTGCTGCATTGGATCCTGCTTGCCTTTTGGGGGGGGTATATTGGTCACGAATACGGCCCACATAGGAGAATCCTTGTCGGCCTTTGACGCGAGATCCATAAGCTTCGTATTTGATGTGACAGAATCAGCCGGGCTCAATGACCCGAGTTTAACGGCGTCCTCAGGAAGATCAGATACGCCGACGATATCCGGTTTCAGATATACTATGGAAGTCTTGTCGGTTCCTTTTGCAAGGGTGTAGACATTCTTGCCCTCGCAAACGGATTTTGTCATCGAGCCGTCCTGGATCCGGGACTGGATCACCTTGTTGAACGTTTCTTCATTGACGCTTGTCTTGAAAATGGCACCGGCTTTCTTAGTATTGACATTCATGAAAACAACGCCGGTGGTGCATGTATTGTAAATGTCAATGCCGCTCGCTTTCAGATCTTCCTTGAATTTGTTAAACTCCTTATCTTCGTTCTTATCAAGCATCTCCTTGATCTTCGGATGAGAGGACAGTTCCTTCATGTTGATGCTGGCGAACCCGTCCACATTGGCAGGCACATAGCCGAGAAGTTCATTGCCTTGGGCGAAAACTCCTAATGAGAATAGGAACATTGCAGAGAACAGAATCAGCTTTTTCATCTTTCCACCTTCAGTTTAATATGTGTTGTTTAACTATTTCCTTTGACATCTCAGGCCCGCAGAACGCAACTTTGTCGAGTGCGGACGGCGTACACAGCCTGCCTATTTCGGAGAAATACGTGTTTTTATCCCTGCAGGTTACAAAATTCGACGAGGCCCATTCGCTAAGATAGCCCATTCCCGCATGCTGGAGCAGGGTGTGGGCGGAAATAATCTCCGCCCCTTCGATGAAATCATCCAGATAGGGTGCCAGCGCTTCGGATTTGAAATTGTCGACCAGGCACTGCCCCGGCGCATTCATTTCCGTTCCGACAAATATTGGAAGATTATATTTCTTTGATGCTTCGATGAACTTGTGGAGTTCGGCAATCTTTTTCTTCCTCACGTCGGGATCCGGGAAATTCCAGTTCCTGTCGGGAATGATGTTTACGGCCGCCGCTCCTGCTTTCATGTGCAGCTCGATCAGTTCTTCAGGATTTTTTTCGCCAGCCGATTCACCGTTCAACCAGGCGATGACAGGTATTGCACCGCATTCCCTGATGAACTTGTTCATGGCTGAAAGCTCCGGGAAGGATTTCGGATCCGGCTTGACGTATCCGGCACCGCCCATCTTCATCGTCTTGGAACGGATCAGGTTCTGGAGCTGGACAGGATCATTTATGATCTTTGAGATCTTGTCTGACGGCGTCTGCAGCTTTTCTGACCAGAAAACCGTCCTTTTGGAGACGTCAGGGAATACCTTTTCCGCTTTCGCATAGTAGGAGGAGCATACATGCCTTTCAGTGGCGTTTCCTGCGGGCGTGAGAGGGATGACATCAGTCTCAAAATCAACTGCTACCGGATTGAGATATGTATTTACACGGCTGACAATGTCGCGTGTCCTGTCGGAAGCGCTGCTCTTCATATTTTTCAGGAATTCGGACGATTTCTTAGGAACTGCCGAACAAATGAAACCCATTCCCATATGATATGCGATTCCAGGTTCGCCGGGAGAATTTATCTCCTTGTCGGAAAGTTCGGGAATGAAAACCCTGGTTTCTATTCCAGCGGCGGAACGGAGATTGAGGCTCCATGACGCCTTCAGGAATTCATCAACACCGTCAAGTACGTCGAAATCTACGGTGGCAGCTGCGAAAAGTCCCATGGTCTTCGCCCACCAGGCTATGAACGACGGAGAGTATCCGTAACCGTTATACGAGTAAAAAGTGTGGCAGTGGAGGTTGAGATCCCTGCCTGCGGGAGAAGCTTCGATCTCGCCGGCGTTCAGCATTCCCCTGAGCGCGTTCAATGCCGTCTCGCGTTCCTTGAGATTGAAACTGTTGAGCTTTGATTCAAATTCGGCTATTCTGTTTTTGCTCTGCATGATTAAAACCATTCTGATTGTTTTTTTCCAGTCCATGAGGCAATTTCAAAATTGCCTCATTTGAGCTGATTTCAAAGTTGGAGTGCGCTGTCCCGACATCGTCGAGCCGGGATCTTCGACTTTAGCGTGTGCAACCTATTAAATGCAAAGACACACTAAAGTTGTGAACTCCAACGGGCTTGTCTCCGCAACTACCGTTTTCCGTATTTTTGAAATCAGCTCCCATAACTTATTGTAAAATAGAACTTTTGCCAGTTTCCCAGTTTTTAATTTTACAATTTACTGATACATTTTCCCCTTATGGAAATAAACGAATTCAAGAAACTGCTGGAAAAGAAAGTCCTGATTCTGGATGGTGCGACAGGCACCGAACTCCAAAATTCCGGACTGCCCCAAGGCGCATGTCCTGAACTCTGGGTTTCGAAAAATCCTGATAAGCTGATAGACATACAGGGAAAATATGTCAAGGCCGGGTCAAATGCCGTCTATACCTGTACGTTTGGCGCCAACCGCCTGAAACTCAAGGAGTTTGTCAAGGAGCCCAAGGTCGAAGAATTGAACAGGAGGCTTGCCCGGATTTCCCGTGAGGCGGTAGACGGAAAAGCGTTTGTCGCCGGGTGTATCGGGCCGACTGGCACCTTTGTCGAACCCTTCGGAGATCTGCCTTTTGAAGAGGCTGTAGGCGTTTTTGGCGAACAGGCGAAAGGCCTTCTCAAAGGAGGTGTCGACTTCTTCGTGATTGAGACCATGATGGATGTCCAGGAAGCGAGAGCGGCGCTTATTGCCATAAGAGAAATATGCGATTTGCCGGTGATTGTCTCAATGACTTACACCGAGCAGGGACAGACCCTGACAGGAACCCCGCCTGAAACCGCGCTTGTAACACTCCAGAGTCTGGGCGCCTCAGCTGTCGGATGCAACTGTTCGGTCGGTCCGCTGGGGATGCTTTCCCTCGTGATGGCGATGAAGCCGTTTGCAACTGTCCCAATCCTTGCAAAGCCGAACGCAGGACTCCCGAAAATTGTCAATGGGAAGACGGTGTTTGATATGGATCCGGACGAATTCGCCTCCTTCGCTCCGCAGCTCATAAAGGCCGGCGTGAACATCATCGGCGGCTGTTGCGGAACAAATCCCGAATACATATCAAAGCTCAAGGCAGCTGTAAAAGGAATGATGCCTGAAAACCCCCGGCTTTCATCCATAGGCGCCCTCAGCAGTTCGAGAAAGACTGTGTTTATCACCCAGAACCAGCCATTGAGGATAATCGGTGAAAGAATAAATCCAACCGGCAAGAAAACTCTCCAGGAGGAGCTGAAAGCCGGAAAGTTCAAGGAAGTCCGCCGCTTTGCGGTCGAACAGAAGCAGAAAGGCGCCGATGTCCTTGACGTCAACACTGGTATGCCCGGAATAAACGAGAAAGAGACCCTGTTTGCGACCGTGAGGATTCTTTCCCATGTCTCCGATGTCCCGCTCTGTGTGGACTCTTCAAAGCCTGAAGCCATAGAGGCGGCCCTCAGGATTTATCCGGGACGCGCGCTGATCAATTCCATCTCATGCGAAAAGGAGAAGCTCAGGAGGCTTCTTCCCATCGCCGCCAAATATGGCGCAATGTTCATCCTTCTTCCCCTTGGCGATGGCGATATCCCTGAAAAGGCCGGGGACAGGATCCGTTATGTGGCAAAAATAATGGCCGGAGCAAGGAAATTCGGCTTTACAGAAAAAGATGTGATCCTCGACGGGCTTGTGATGACTGTATCCGCCAACCAGGAGGCCGCAAAGGAGACTCTCAAGCTGGTCGACTGGGGTTCGCGCAACGGGTTCAGCACGGTGCTCGGACTTTCCAACGTCTCCTTCGGACTTCCGGAGAGGAAATGGATAAATTCCGCATTCCTTTCGATGGCCGTTTCGAGGGGGCTGACCTTCGCGATCGCCAATCCTGACAGCATAGAGCTGATGTCCACGAAATTTGCAGCTGACGTGCTGACTGGCCGCGACAAGGGCTGCCGGTCATTCATAACGCACTTCCAGTCATCCGCCGAATCTGCGAATCTCGCAAAGACACAGCCTCTGGCAGTTTCCATCTCCGAACATATTTTCAAGGATGTGCTCAACGGCGACAAGGATCGCATCTGCGGAGATGTTGAAAAGGCTCTGAAGGAGAAATTTGAACCGAGGAAGATCGTCGATGACTGCCTGATTCCCGCAATCAACAAGGTCGGCGAGCTCTTTGACAAGAGGGAATATTTCCTTCCGCAGCTCATCATGAGCGCCGAGGCGATGAAGACCGCTTTCGATTTCCTGGAACCCCGTCTCAGGGAGTCTGGAAAGTCCGAAAAAGCCGTCGCAAAACGGAAGATAATCCTTGCAACAGTCAAAGGCGACATCCATGACATCGGCAAGAACATCGTCGCCCTGATGCTGAAAAACTACGGATATGAAGTCATTGATCTCGGCAAGGATGTCGGGTACGAATCCGTGATAAAAGCCGCCAATGAATCCGGCGCGGAAATCATTGGTCTTTCAGCCCTGATGACCACCACCATGACCCAGATGAAGACTATCATCGGCAAATGCCGCAAGTCCGGACTTAAGAAAGTGAAGTACATCGTCGGCGGCGCGGTCGTCACCCAGGACTATGCGGATGAGATAGGTGCCGACGGCTACGCCCCCGATTCCGTCGAAGCCGTCCGCCTGGTCCAGAAACTCCTGAAGTAAAAAAGGAGCGCTGGCGCATGTCCCGTCGAATGACTGGGATCTCGCCGGCAAATCCTGGTTGCTTCAAGATTTGGACTATTCCTCCATCATGATGTATCTTATCGTACCAACTATAAAAACTGCCGGAGGTAGTCATGAAGTCTTTCCTGATCCATGCTAAAGTCGTGTCGTGCGTATCGCTGCTCCTGTTTTCGCCTCTTGCTTCGGTCTTTGCGGCTGATGAACAGATCAAGGATGCGAGCTTGTCGATAGTGAAAGTCGCGCTGTTCAAGAACGGCATGGGCTTTCTCCAGTCCGAAGCAACCTTGCCCGACAATGCCAGCACTGTGCGGCTTGGACAGTTGCCTGTGCCTGTCTACGGGACGTTCTGGGTCGGCTATGGCAAGGATGTGGCAGTAAAGAGCCTGATCACTTCCCTGGAGGACGTCATGGAGCCGGCAACTGTGCAGATCATGTCTCAGCTGTTGCAGCAGAACGCAGGACGCAAGGCTGTCTTGCGAACGGAAAAGGAAGTTGTCGAAGGGACAATTGTGAAATCTCCGGACACGAAGATGCCGGAGGCTCCGGGCGCGTATTTCATGGATGTACGGCGCATCCAGGACAGCTCCGGACGCTACTACTATGGGAACAGCGGATATGAGGCGAAGGTGGTACTTGTGAAAACCGACAAGGGTATGGTCGCCCTCAATGCAAATGCGGTACTGAGGGCTGATTTCGAGGGAGGTGACATTGATGCCACATTGGATCAGAAACTGAAGAGACCTGTGATCCGTCTTGAACTTGAAAAGCCTGCGGGTGGCAAAAAACTTGGCATAAGCTGTCTGGCGCATGGTGTCACATGGGTTCCTAGCTATTTGATAGATTTGACTGATCCGAAGACAGCAAAGCTCAGCGCCAAGGCGGTAATCATGAATGAACTTGCCGATTTCAGCAAAATTGAGCTGGAGCTGGTTACAGGATATCCCAACATCAAGTTCGGAGACATCCAGAGCCCGGTCGCAATGACCCGCAATCTGGAGGAATTCATGAATGCCCTTACCGCCGGACGGGATGAAAGGAGAAGGGACATGACGCAACAGAGGGCCATCATGAGCAATGTAGCGGTATTCAATTCGGAAATGATTCCGGCCCCGGCGTATTCCACGGCAGTTGAAGGGGCGGGCGCAGAGGACTTGTTCTTCTATCCCGTCAAGGATTTCACATTGAAAAAGGGTGAGACGGCAACAATCCCTCTGTTTTCAGCTGAAATGCCATACCAGCACATTTACACCTGGATGATCATGGATTGGTTGGACGATAACGGGAACTACCGCTCCAATCGCCAGCAGAATGACAGGCCTGACGGAAAGATTGCCGAGGAGGTCTGGCACTGCTGCCGCCTGATCAACAACCTTAAGATGCCTCTGACCACTGCTGCTGCGGAATTTGTGACGGATGGCAGGTTCACCGGACAGGACGTCTGCTATTTCACGGCGCCGGGCACGGACACTACTATCCATATAAACCGCGCCATGAACGTACTTGCCGACCAGAACGAGATCGAAGTCGAACGCAAACGTGATGCCGCCCGTTTCTACGGGAGCAGCTATGACCTGGTGAAGGTGAGGGGTGAACTGAAGGTGAGCAACCGCCTGGACAAGCCTGTGCCAATTGAAATCACCAAGGAACTTTCAGGCGAGGTGCTGGAGAAGAAACCTGAAGCAAAGGATGTCCAGACAGCCAAGGGTCTCAAACAGGTCAATCCGAAGCATCTGCTCACCTGGCAGCTCGAGATAAAGCCGGGAGAGGAGCAGAAGTTCAGCTACAGCTACCAGGTCTATATCCGGAACTGAACTGTAGCTGCAGGAATACTCGTCCAGAAACTCCTGAAGTAAAAAGGAGCGCTGGCGCATGTCCCGTCGAATGACTGGGAGCTCGCCTGCAATTTGTAAATTCCTTCCTTGTTTCCTTCCTGCTTCCAAGCTATTTTACACGCATCATGAAATCAAAATTCCTATCAGATCAGCACGATGTCGAGATCCTCCGCGACCTGGCCCGGCAGTACGCCGAGATCGCGCATGACCCGGTTCAAAACGAACGGCGGTGTCTTTGGTCGCGACACAACAGCCTGCAGCCGACCCGGCCGCTGATCCTGGTCAGCGTCGGTGGTTGGAACGCCTGGTACCGAGAGATGTTCAGCGAGCGGACTTTACAATGTCGCGATCCCTTTTTTCGCGGACACGAGGATGCTTTGCGCTGGTATCTGCTGCGCCAGCGTATCGGCGATGACTTTATTTTTGAACCGTGGTTCAACCTGCAGGCCAGTTTAAATGACGGCGGCGGTCGGTTATGGGGAGTGGCGGCGGGAACAGTTGACAGTGGCGTGGAAGGAGGGGCCTGTTCGTTCGTACCGCCATTACATACCTGGGACGATATGGAAAAACTCCGGCCGCTGCACCATGCCGTCGACGAGACGGCGACGGCGCGGAATGCAGCACGCTTGCACGATGCGTTGGGAGACATCCTGCCGGTCAATGTGAACCGTGGGTGCGTCTATTCCGGGATGGAAGCGGACATCTCCATGGCGTTGGGTTCCCTGCGCGGTTTGGAACAGGTGATGCTCGACATGTACGAGTCTCCGGAAGAATTGCACCGTCTGCTGGCCTTCATGCGCGATGCCATCCTCGTCTGCCAGCGGGAGGCGGAAGAGGCCGGGGCTTTTTCCCTTACCACACAGCAGAACCAGTCGATGACCTACTCCGATGCGTTGCCACCGCCGGCACCCAACTCTGGCCCCCGCCAGCGGAAGGATCTTTGGGCGTTCTGTGCGGCGCAGGAGTTCACCCTGGTTTCACCCGCCATGCACGAGGAGTTTTTGCTGCGCTACCAGTTGCCGATCCTGGAAAAATGGGGGATGGTCGCCTACGGCTGTTGCGAACCCCTGGACCGGAAGTTCGACCTGGTGACCCAACACCTGCCGAACCTGCGGCTGGTCAGCGTTTCGCCATGGTGCGACCGGGCAATCGCGGCGGAGAAACTCGCGAATCGCTTCGTGTACGCGTGGAAA
>JANYBI010000651.1 GCA_025360875.1 Lentisphaerota bacterium | reverse complement strand
CTCGACCGTCTTCCCCTTTATCGAAGAAAGGATCATGGCATTCGCGATCTCCACCGAATTGAGCCCCTCCTCGCCACGCGCCACAAGCTTGCCGCCATGCAGCACAGCCTTTGTGAACGCCTCGATAATCTTCTGGTGCGGCGAGCCGTTATGCATCCTGTAAGGTATCTCAATATTCCAGGAGTCCGGCCCTTCGAACTGCTTGTCAGTGGTCATGCAATACTTGCTCAACGGCACTTCAAGCTTGTTGAAAAGGATCTTGCCGTTTTCAACTATCACGCGTCCCCGCTCACAGGTTATTTCCAGACGGTTCGTCCCGGGCGCATCACCGGTAGTCGTTATGAACACCGCGGACGCGCCATTGGGATATTCGCAGTATGCTGTGACATTGTCCTCTACCTCTATCCTGTGATATTTCCCAAAATCGCAGAACGCCCTGATTTTTGATGGCATTCCGAAGAACCACTGGAACAGGTCCAGATTGTGCGGACACTGGTTGAAGAGGACACCGCCACCCTCGCCTCTCCATGTCGCACGCCATCCGCCTGAATCATAATATCTCTGGCTTCTGAACCAGTTGGTGATTATCCAGTTTATCCTGCGGACTTCGCCAAACTCGCCAGAGTCGAGGAGCTGCTTCAGCTTCATGTATATGCCTTCGGTCCTCATCTGGAACATTATCCCGAAAAGAAGATCCTTGCGCTTCTTATGGGCATCTATCATTTTCAGGGCGTCAGCCTTATGGACAGCCACCGGCTTCTCAGTGAGCACGTGTATCCCATTCTTGAAAGCCTCAATGGCTATCGGCGTATGATCGAAATGCGGGGTCGCTATCAGGACTGCGTCCACATCTCCTGACCTGATCAGGTCGCTGGAATTGTAATACGCCTTTACTTTCGCCTTCTCTGCGTTCCTGTCGGCCTTAGTCTTGTCCACATCGCAGATAGCTGTGAGCCTGGCTCCCGCCGTCTCCTGCACTAATCCGATGTGAGCTCCGCCCATGTTTCCAACGCCTATGATACCAAATCTCAGCTCCTTCATATTCAATCTCCTTTCAATAATCTTGGACTTATCTTTATCTTGAACTCGTTTCTTCTGCTTTTGCCTTTTCTCAGCACCCATTCAACTGCCTTGTCCCCCATCTCATCCCATAGCTGTTTCAGCATCCCGACACCTTTCCAGCCTTCAAGCTTCGGTTCGTAATCGAAAGTCAGAAACCAGAAATCCCGGCCCGGCCGCAGTCCACGCCCGTCGGCAATCGTCATCAGAGGATATGCCGCGGAGATATATGTGGAAAAAATAGCATCCGGAACCTTCCCGGCTTTAAAAAGCCTGCTGGAAATAAAATCCATGTCGGACTTGAAGTCCTTGAAATCCTTTTTAAAGACTAGCTCCATGTCGATCTTGATTCCAAGTTCGAGCGCGATTTCATAAAAAGCTATCTGCCGTTCCGCTATGAAAGGTGAATCGGGATTGTTCTCCGGAGAAATGAAAGCAATCTTCCGGCATCCTTTGCCGATAAGCCATTTCAATCCGTTCCTTATCCCGTCGTACGCGTCAGTGGTGACATGATCGAAGTCCGCGTAAGTCCTGCCTATGAGCAGCTGTGACGCCCCAGCTGACGCGAGATATTTCATGACCATCAGCTGTTCATATGAAGGCCTCTGCCAGATCACCGAATTGCCTGGCCTGGCAATCTTGCCGAGGCTTGTCCTGATATCGTTTATATTGTAGAGATAGCAAGGAAGATGCTGCTGGATCCTGGAGGCGAGGTAGGCAGTTTCGGAATCAGCGCTGGTCCGCAAATCGTAGTTGCCCGCCAGGAAGACCTGGTTGACAACCGACATCTCGCGCTTGTCAGCGACAAAAGTGCCGGAGCCCTGACGCGAGTAGAGGAATCCATCCCTGGACAGCTCCATCATCGCCCTGTCCACAGTGCCTCTGGAAAATGAATACTTGTGCATCAAGCTGAAACGTGAAGGGATGGGCTCTGATCTTTCAAGCCTGCCAGTTCTTATGTCATCAAGGATCTTCTCCTTGAGAAGCTCAACTTTCGAAAACATATTTCTTCCTCTTTGAAAGGAATAATATCGCACATCCCTGCCTGTTTGCATAATATCCAAAGGCATTATGCATGCAAATAGATGCCTAATTGCCTAATGCATAGATACAGATGAAAATGCGGCTGGACATTAAAATTCCGATGTCTTGCTTTCTGCGAATTGCGAAATTCGCACTTGGAGTGCGCTAATTCATTAGCGCCTTGTTCCGCAGAATTTATTTCGCGCTGCGGCTGAAGCCTCTGCAACATCCCTGTGGATGTCCTTGCCATGTGCATCAATTGTAACAAGCAGGGGGAAATCTTTTACCTGGAGTTTCCATACGGCTTCTGGCGGACCGAATTCCTTGTAATAATGGACATCAATAACTTTCACGATTGATTCAGCAAGCACCTGGGCGCATCCGCCCACGGCGCTCAGATAGACCGCACCGTACTTCTTCATGGCCGACGACGCATCCGGGGAAAGACCGCCCTTCCCGATAAACGCCCTGACTCCGTAGCGGAGCAAAATTTCAGGAATATAAAGAGATATCCGGTAGGAAGTGGTCGGACCGGCCGCCGCCACCCTCCATCCATTTGGCTCCTTGACCACAATAGGGCCACAGTGGTAAATCACGGCACCTTCCAGGTCAATAGGCAACTTGGTCGCATCTTTGTTTTCAAAAAGGAACTTGTGCATGGCGTCCCGCCCAGTATAGATTATCCCGCTGAGCAGGACGGTGTCGCCGGCATGCATATCCCCGACAACCTTCGCATCCAACGGTGTTTGAATAGACTTGTTTCCCATGAGCCTTCCATCGTTATCCCAAATAAACTATACCAACACATGCAGTTTTAAAAGTTTGGAAACTCGAATATCCAATATCCAACAAGGAATATCCAACCGATTCAAAAGTAGTCAGAATTCAGGAGTCAGGAGTCAGAACAAATCCGGATTTGAGTTCGAATTTCATTCTGAATTCTGTATTCTGACTTCTGAATTCCTGCAAAACGTGCGTTTTGCAATCGGCTCATTCGTTCAGAGTATCCTCTCGGGCGAGAGTCTGTTTTCGGACAGGAACCTGAGCAGCGGACAGCCGTT
>JANYBI010000616.1 GCA_025360875.1 Lentisphaerota bacterium | reverse complement strand
GGTACGTCCTCGCCGGTGAACATGCTCGCGGTTGTGCCAAGATCCACGACAAGATTGGGGGAAGAGAGGATCTTCGCGTCGCGTGCGTTCACCAGCCATTTCATGAACAGGTTGAGATCTTTCAGGTTGCCGCCGGCGACTCCCTTGGAATAAGGATAGAAATTGAAGCCTCCTCCCTGTGTCGGCAGAGGGTTCTGTGTCGGAGCGCTCAGGTTGTATCCATATGTGTTTGTAAGCCCCTTGGTGGCGTCAACTTTCGTGTATTCGACACTGACATCGCGCTGCATGCTGTCATCGATGTAGACTTCTATGACTTTCGCATCGACCAGGATCTGGGGGATCTTCACATCCATGGCAATGATGGCATCCTTAAGTTCATCCATCTTTGAGCTCAGGTCATTCACTATGACCATGTTCTGGTCGGCAGACTCCTCGACTGTGCCGGCTGTCGAGACAATGCCCTCGACAGCGTCCAGGGCCGCCTTTGATTTCATGTTCCTGCAGCGGTAGATGATGGTGGATTTTTCATCCTTGCCGGCAATGATTTTCAGATATGTGGGGACTTCCTGTGTCGCCTTCTGCGCGAGTAACTCGGGAGGCGTCGGGACAAGGAGCTCCTCGATGCTTTTCAGCACGGACTTTTTAGCGATATCAGCCGAAGTATCCTTCTTGTCAGGAGTATTGTTGCACGCCGGAAGCAATGCAATTGATACGCACAGGGAAACTATCTTTAAAAAATGCCTTGAACTCATACTGTGCTTATTATCACCTTTTATGGGCAACGAAAACATTTGCGATACATGACACTAGGAAAACTACCATAGCACCCAATATCCAATAATAAAGGGAACGTCTAAAAATTGGCAAATGGCGCCATGTGCTCTCAGGAAGAGAGCTTGGCTCCGAGCATTGTCCTGATGTTTTTCCCGAAAGGCTTTCTTATGATTCCTCTTTCCGTGATGATCCCGCTTATGAGGCTGTTCGGAGTAACGTCGAACGCCGGGTTGTAGACTTTCACGTCCGGCGGCGCAGTAAGTTTTCCGAATCCCCTCCTTATTTCGTCACCGTGCCTTTCCTCAATAGGGATTCCAGATCCGTCCTCCAATGAGATGTCGACTGTGGAATATGGGGCGGCAACATAGAAAGGGATCTTATGATGCCTTGCGAGAATCGCAACACCGTAGGTTCCAATCTTGTTGGCCGTATCGCCGTTTGCCGCTATGCGATCCGCGCCGACGATCACCAGGTCTATCCTGCCTTCACGCATGACCTGTGCCGCCATATTGTCGCATATGGTAGTGACATCCACCCCTGAACGCTTGAGCTCCCAGGCGGTAAGTCTCGAACCCTGGAGCAGGGGACGTGTCTCATCGGAATAAACTTTTACTTTCAGTCCCTTCTCGTGGGCCGTATAGATCGGCGAAAGAGCTGTCCCATAATCGGCCGTAGCAAGCGCCCCGGCATTGCAGTGGGTTAGGATTCCCATTCCGTTACGGATCAGTTTGGCCCCGTGTCTTCCAATCTCCTTGCACATCCGGATGTCCTCTTCCACTATCTCAAGCGCTTCCTCCAGCAAGATCAGTTTCAGTTCCGAAACATTATTTTCCCCTTTAACGGCGGACTTCTCTACTTTGGCGACTACGCGGTTCAGCGCCCAGGAAAGGTTTACGGCCGTGGGTCTTGACGAAGAGAGATAATCGGCGGTCCTGCGAATTTCGCAGATAAAATCTGCAGCTTTTTTCGCCCTGCTATGTTGCGATACCGCCGCGAGACCGAGTCCGGCCGCGCATCCGATCGCGGGTGCACCCCGGACAACAAGGCGCTTTATATAATCATAAATTTTTCCCGCGTCATCTGTCTCGACATAGGTAAATTTCTCAGGCAGGGCTGTCTGATCTATCAACCTTAGCTTGCCAGGCAGTAAAATCTTGACAATTTTTCCTGCTCCAGGGAAAATTTTATCTTGTGAATTAATCCATCTTACAGTATCAAGCATTGGTCACCTGGTGGTTATTTAATTTATTTTCCCGAGAGCATATCCTTTATATCGGATTTCTTGGCCATGTCAGCCGCCATCAGCCCTTCCTTGTTCTTCAAGGACGGATCGGCCCCGTTTTCCAGCAGGAATTTCACTATGTCCTTTGCACCTTTGGCCGCCGCCTTGTGCAGGGGGGTATCACCTTTGGAATCAGGGGTGTTCACCTCTCCTTTTTTCTCCAAGAGGAACTTGACCGCATCCAGCTGTCCTGCAGATGCCGCTTTTGAAATGGGGGATTCCCCTTTCGCGTTCGCCATCCATACGCTGGCACCGGATTTCAAAAGGATATCTATGATTTTCACATTACCGGTCTGTGCGGCCCTGTGAATAGGCGCGTCCCCATTGATATTTACCAGTTTTATATCGGCCTTTTTCTTCAGAAGAACTTCGACAACCAAATATTGACCTGCGAAAATCGCATTGTAAAGGGGGGTGTTCCCCATCTTGTCCTTCTTGTTCAATATTTTCGGATATGCGTTGAGCAAAGCTTCGACCCGCTCATAGCTGCCCAGACGGACCGACTTTGTAAGTTCATCTAGGGCTTCATCGTCAGAAAGACCCTGAGGAACGGAAACTGCGTCGGATTTCTTTTCAGTGTCTTTTTTAACTGGAGCATCCTCCTTCACGGCTGGTTCGGCCACGGCAGATTCCTCGGTCTTCCCATCATCGGCTTTGCCGGCATTATCGGTTTTCGGAGCTTTATCAGCCGCATCCTTCTCCTTGTCGAAATCTCCGGAGAAATCCTTGTCCTGGGAAATGGCTGCAAAAGATATGAGAAGGAAAGCTATAATCAGGAAGTTTTTAAAATGCCTATGCATGAATCCTCCATTTATAAATTTTGATGTCAAAATTTATGTCTTGAAAATGAAATATACAGCTCCAAGCAGGCAAAGTCCCGCCCAGAGATAATTCAATTTCATTCCTTCCTGCATGTAGAACAGCGAGAAAGGTACAAAAACCATCAGTGTTATGACTTCCTGGATGAGCTTCAGCTGGGCCAAGGACAATACCGAATGCCCGATCCTGTTTGCAGGGACCTGCAGCATGTATTCAAAAAAAGCGATACCCCAGCTGATCAGCGCCGCCACCACCCAGGGTTTGCTGTTGAGATGCTTGAGATGCCCGTACCACGCGAACGTCATGAATATGTTTGACAGGAAGAGAAGAAATATGGTCTTGAGGACTGCGGAAGACATGATATGTGACTCCATTTTTTCTGTTACAGAAAAAAATACAATGAAATTATGGAAAAACAATTAGTGCAGGAATTCAAGGTTCCATTTACATCTTCAGAAAATCTCCATCGGAGACGTGGGGGAGGCGGAGCCTGTGACTGACGGAGGTATTGCCCTGACAGCCTTTTCGGCCGAACTTACGGCCATTGCGAAAGCCTCGGCCATAAGTCCGGGATTTCCAGCTGAGGCGATTGCGGTGTTGACCAGTATGGCATCAGCACCCATTTCAATTGCAGAGGCTGCGTGTGAGGGAAGTCCAATTCCGGCATCGATGACTACAGGGACAAGCGACTGTTCGATGATTATGCGGAGCATGCACTCCGTTTTAAGCCCCTGGTTGCTTCCAATCGGAGATCCGAGAGGCATGACGGCATGGACTCCGACGTCTTCAAGCCGTTTGGCAATCACAGGATCGGCGTTGATATATGGCAGTACTATAAAACCTTTCCTGACCAGTATTTCTGCGGCTTTCAGAGTTTCCACGGGATCCGGCAGGAGGTAGTGCGGATCGGGATGTATCTCAAGCTTGATCCAATTGTATCCCCCGGACTTTCCGAATTCGGCAATCCTCACGGCCTCATCCGCGTTTCTTGCGCCGCTGGTGTTGAGCATGACGGTCAATGACTTGTCTATCGCCGACAATATGGGGTCCGAGCGCCTGCCGGGCTCCACTCTGCGCAGGGCGACGGTTACAAGCTCGGTTCCGGAGGCTTTCAATGCCATGCGGAGTTCCTTTGAGGATGCGAACTTTCCGGTTCCAAGGAAAAGCCTGCTTTTAAACTTTTTCCCAGCTATGACAAGATCTTTCATTCCAATTGCCTTTTCAATTTCAAATTTCCGCATTAGTTTACTGTTATCTGACATATTTGCAACCTTGAAAGATTTATGGGTGCCATGGAAAGAATTTACCTGGACTACAATGCCACGACTCCGGTGAAGCCCGAAGTGTTGGAGGAGATAATGCCTTTTTTCTCCAAGGACTTCGGCAATCCATCAAGCCTGCACATGCAAGGGCAGAAGGCGAGGATAGCTCTGGATACCGCTAGGGAAAGAGTCGCCAGGGCGCTGGGCTGCGCAAACTACGAGATCGTTTTTACCAGCGGCGGAACTGAATCGGTCAATCTTGCTATT
>JANYBI010000583.1 GCA_025360875.1 Lentisphaerota bacterium | reverse complement strand
TTTTACTTTACATCTCCTTTATTTTGTATTTAAGTTCTCTAACAAGTTAAAAAAAACCGTTAAGAACTTATAGGTAGGCCCATACTGCAAGGTCCTGCTTGTAACGTCTCGATTTATCGGGGTCGGGCTTGAAATGCCATTCCTGGAGGGTCTCGCCGTCTTTTGCCATCCATTCCACCGTACCCTTGCAGTCAGGCGAGCCTCTGGCAGATGTCCAGCCTGTGAACTGCTCATCGCCGAATGTGAAAGACAAGAAACATGCAAACCCCAGAACACACAGATTACACAGAAATAATTAACCACGAATTCGAAGCACGAATGTCGAAATCCGAAACAAGCTCGAAATTAAGAAATGTAAATCGCAGAATAATGTTTGAAACATTTGAAACTTCTTTATTTCCCGATTTGTTTCGGATTTCGATATTCGGATTTCGATATTCTTTTGGTTGCGGCATCAGCTGCTCCAGGTGTCCTGTGTTTAAAAATGTTCTTTTGATTTTGCTCTTTTTTTTGTTTATCTCATCTCTTTTCGGCGATGAACAGTTCACAGGCTGGACATCCATCCGAGGCTCACCTGACTGCAAGGGCACAGTGGAATGGACGGCAAAAGATGGGGAGACCCTCCAGGAGTGGCATTTCAAGCCCGACCCCGATAAATCGAGACGTTACAAGCAGGACCTTGCAGTATGGGCCTCGCCGGCCGTATCGGTGATAAACGGAACTCCGATCGCTTTCATAGGCGGAGCCGACCAGACGATGCATGCCATTGATCTGAAAAACAAAATCCATCTCTGGTCCAAGATCAGCAATGCGGAAATCGCAAATTCTCCGGTTGTCGCCGATGTCGAAGGCCGGAAAATTCTCTTCTGGGGCTCTTCAGACAGGACCCTCTATGCCAACGATGCGCTGACCGGCGACAAGATATGGACAAAAGAGCTAGTGCCTCCCTCAAACACGCTGGGAAACTTCCAAGTCTCATCCCCTCTTTTCATAAATGGCCGGCTTTTCATCTGTTTTTTCGCTTATGACAAATCCCTTGCGCGAAATTCGCAGAAAGCCTGGTTGATGGAAATAGGGACATCCGACGGTTCAACCAGATGGAAGTACGAAATCAGCCAGGGGCCGGTAAATTCCCCTAATGGAATTGAGATCGACGGCAAGATCATTGTCTGTACAGTCGCCAGAAAGGGGTTGATGCAGGCATTCGATGTGACCGACGGCAACCCCATCCTGCTCTGGAAGTTCCAGATGCCGCATGAAGTCCTGGGTTCGCCCTGCATATGCAGGACCGATTCCAGGACAATGGTTTTTCTCGGTTCAAAATACGGGAACCTGATAGCAGTTGACGCCTTGAACGGAAAGGAACTATGGCAGAGGATGGCAGGAAACTGGATTGACAATACCGTATGTGCTGGAAAAGTAGGGAAGACGCACATGGTCGTGGCGGGTTCCTATGACTACAATGTATACGCCTATGACGCTGAAGACGGCTCCCTGATCTGGAAGACGCCTGTCGGTGGAGAAGTTTATTCCGCACCATGTCTTGTAAACGGAAACGGTGAAATAATTGTGGCCGCCCTGAACAACCACATATATGTCCTAGGCTCCAAATATGGAAACATCCTCACCTCATATTTCACCGGAAATCCGGTCTGGGACAAGATAGCCAAGGGTGAAACACTCTGGGGCAGCCCTGCGGTCGTAGATGCCGGCGGGGAAACATCACTCATACACGGTTCCTATAGCGGCACGGTCTATCTCCTGCCACTTGCCAAGGAGTGTTCCCTGCAAGCCACTGCAAGATCCGCAAAAGGGCTCTGGATAAGCCTGCTGCTTGTTGCAGTTGTGTTCTTAGGAGTTATCTTACCGGTGACAATAAAACTCAAATGAGATTATCTTATGCTGGAAAAGAAAACAGAGGGAAAGAAAATGTCAATATGGGAGCACCTTGAGGAGCTCCGATGGGTCATTTTCAAGATACTGGGATTAGTACTTGTCACCACAGGACTCGGACTTTGCTTCATCAACCAGATACTGGAGATACTTGTAGCCCCCCTAAATGAGCTGATACTGAAAAACGGGGTGATTCTCAACCAGGCAGGTCCGTTCGACGGGGTCATGATCAAGATGAAAGTGGGCATCCTGGCGGGAATAGTCGTCAGCATACCCTTTGTCATTCTTATCATATGGTCCTTCATCGCCCCTGGCCTCAAGAAAAGGGAAAGGGATGCATTCTGGTGGATATTCTCCTCGATCACAATTCTTTTCCTGTCGGGCATAATTGCCGGATATTACGCTCTCTACATTGTCATGCCGATCCTAGTCACGTTCGGAGTGGAGGGCGTCCAGAACTGGTGGCGTATCAGGGAATATATCGACTTCGTGTTCATGTGGCTCCTCGGAGCAGGCCTGATCTTCCAACTCCCCCTTGTCGTTGTCATACTGGTAAGACTGAAAATCATCAAGCTTGCAACTCTGAAGAAAATGAGGAAATATGCTTTTGTCGCCGCTTTCGTGGTTTCAGCCATAATAACCCCGACGCCTGACGCCGTAACCCAGATCATCGTGGCCATCCCCCTCTATCTTCTTTATGAAATTGGTATATTTGTTGCTTCATTTCAAAAAACAGAAAATGATGATATTGTATGACTAGGTTAATTTTCATGATTTATCGGGCAATTAGGCATATAAAAAAACGGAGGTCGTTATGCTAGGATATCAGGAACTTATTATCATTTTTCTCATAGTACTCCTTATTTTCGGCGGGAGCAAGATACCTGAACTCGCACGCGGCATTGGCAAAGGGATAAATGAATTCAAAAAGGCCAAGGACGGAATCAAGGATGAAATTGAGAAAGAGGTTACAAAGGAAACCGCCGACAAAACCGATAAGAAAGACAAGAAACAGATCAAGGAATCCAATGATTCCGACAAAATCGCCTGAGCGATTGGTGCTTCACCAGCTTCCGCCTTGGCGATAATTTTGAATTCCTGTTTGAAACTTGCGAACTTCGCACTATTATAGCGTCCCATTTCCATGGTGGATGTAGCTCAGTTGGTTAGAGCGTCCTCCGCAGGAGGATGGCCCAAGAGGCCTCCGCCAATGGTTCCTTGTCATGTCACAGATTAATTATTAATACGGTGGATGTAGCTCAGTTGGTTAGAGCGCTTGGTTGTGGCCCAAGAGGCCGGGGGTTCAAGTCCCCTCATTCACCCCATCTTTTTAGCCTCATTTTTCCTTGCTCGACAAGCCTATCCCTGCCCTTTCATAG
>JANYBI010000559.1 GCA_025360875.1 Lentisphaerota bacterium | reverse complement strand
CATTGAAATAGGTGACATCCGACTTGTCTGTTGCGCCAATGCTTAGTGTGAGCTCCTTGCCTTCCCAGTCCGCGGGAATGTCGACCACGCGCCGGAACCAGAATATTCCGCTGTACTCGTGTCCGGCGCTCTGCCAGCTTTTGGGAAGTTCCATCTCCTTCCATTTCGAGGTATCGGCTTCAGGATTCTGCCAGCCCTTTGATTCGCCGGCATTGACAGTGTCCTTCATGTTGCATTTATCATTCCATTCATTCTGCTTGATCATCGCTTCCTTCTGGGCGTCATCAGGATTTCTTATGGCGAATTCATATTCCTTCAGCACTTTCCTGAAGAACGGATCTGCCGCCATCGCCTCGGTGCTGGTCCAGGTTTCGGCAACTGTCCCACCCCATGAAGTGTTGATGAGCCCCACCGGAATCCCTGTCTTCCTGTGGATTTCGCGTCCGAAGAAATAGGCGACTGCGGAAAATGCGCTTATGGTGTCGGGCGAACAGCATTCCCATTTACCGGTTATATCCTGCTTCGGATGGAGGTCCGCAACCCGCGGGACAGTGAACAGCCGGATGTTAGGATAGTTTGCGTCAGCTGTCTCCTTGGGGGCATTTAGTGTGTTTGAGACGGGCCATTCCATGTTTGACTGTCCGGAACAGACCCAGACGTCGCCCACGAGAATATTTATGATCTGGAGATTGTGTGATTTGGAGATTTTGGAGGAGACGGACATGGTGCATGGGGAGGAGGAGCGCTTGAGGGGATTGAGGACAAGAGCCCAGGTATTGTCCTTCTTTGCGACTGCGGATTTCTTCTGTCCACAGAGTTCCACGGAAATCTTGTCTCCCGCTTCCGACCATCCCCAGACCGGGATCTTTATCCCGCGCTGGAGAACCATGTTGTCCGAAAATATCGCCGCAAGTTTCATAGGCATTTAATGTGACCTTTCGAGTTTTAGTTATAATTAATCAAATGAAAATTCTTACAGACCAGTTTTTGGGATTATTGCTTTCCGAATTAATTATCAGCCTTCTCCATTTTCCGCATATTATGTCTCTTCCGAGGACAATTGAATCGATCCCTGAATTGCCTCCGGCAAAACCGACTTTTATTTTCCCTGTATCCCAGACGGGATTCAGATTTCCATCAAGCAGGAATATTTTCAAAGTATGAATGAAATAGTGCGCCTTTCCGCCAAAACCGCCTGCCTTTGCAGACGTGACCTTTCGAGATTTGTTGCAGTGGCCGAGTTCATCAAGGAAATGTCCGGGGAAAACGGTAAAATCAGCACCTGTGTCTATAAGCGCAGGATATGGATTGCTGTAATTATCAATCTTGACAAGTATTAAAGGCCTTGGAATCGCACCATAACAGTCAAACGGATAAGTTAAAATATCCATGATATGTGTCCGGAAGCTTCTTGCTTATAATCAATCCCTTAGAGGATTTTCTGGTTGATATTGTCTTCTTTATACCAGACAGCTTACGGCTGTGTGCGATAACCCTGCCGCTGTCAGGATCAACAGCGACAAAACTCTGCGGATGCCTGTCTTCGGCATTATGCATAGCCTTTAGTGCTTTCTGGTATCTGGTCATATTCCACCTTAATTACAAAATAAACATATAACTGAACATGAAAAAATCAATCATGTCTTCGCTTCTGCTTATCCATGAATGCCGAAGCTAGACAGGCTTCTCCGTGGTGTCGCAACGGATTGCCTTGATTCCTTTTTTCCCGATCTCTATGCGCCAACTTGCGAACGTGCCGGCGGAAATTTTGTCGAGCACGACAGTCTTCCCGAGGAACTTCAGTTTCGGCTGGACAGTTTTCCCTGCCGTCTCAAGCAGACGCAGGATCCAGGCCTTTCCTTTGTTCGCGGGCTTGAATGCCAGGACTGTCAGGCCTGACGGCTGAATTTCCATCAGAGATCCCTGGCTTGGCAGCGGTCCGGGTTTTGTAGGAACAGGCAATGTCACCAGTGGCTGTTCAAGTTCCTCTGCGAGTTTCGCAAGATCCCTGTTTCCTGGAACAAGAATGAAATTGAATTTCAGCTCACCGCAGTCAGATGGCGGAAACCATTCTTCGCCTTCGCAGATTTTCGCTGAAGTCGCATATCCGCTTGAACGGACAACGGTCGCTTCGAGTGATCCGGGCCTGAAGTTGAAATTTGATAAGGCGTCGCTTATGAATGCGACTGGCCGGACATCCTTGCCGCTGATGCGCACCCAGCGGCAGCCGGGGACTTCCCCGAGAGGCGGTCTCATGATGCTGGATCCGGGAACTTCGTATTCCGCCTTGTCTCCGTCCACGGGCATTACGAGTTTCAGCCTGCATCTCGGGTTGTCCCAGAAGACACGCGCGGAAATTTCGACTTTGTCGATTCCGGCATAGAGCCTGATGGTAAGATCAATGCGCGACTTCATTCCGCCAAGGCGTACCCACAATGAGGAACGCCATGGCCCTTTCTCAAGCACCTTGACCTCTTTGACAGTCCACTTTTCAACTATTTTCGAAATGTCCACAGAATCCGCTTCCTCGCCCATTCCACCCCAGGATCCCCATGCGTCATCAAATACGGCGGCGGAAAGACCATCGCCTTTGAGGAAAGGTTTTCCATCCTTGAGAATGCTGATCCCTTTTCCGTTCTGGAGCGCTTCGACCTTGAAGATCGAGTTCTGTATTGAATTGGCTGTCGCAGTCGCAGGTTTCGACTTCGGATTTTTTGGTGCAGGCGCGCCTTCTACCCAGGCCATTTCCATCATTGACCAGCCCATCGGCGGAATTTTTACTGGAACTACCGCGCGTTTCCGCCATCCAAATTCCTTGAATGTGGGTGCGCACTCGGCCGCTACGATCTGGAAAGCTAGAGCTTTCTTCTGTGAGTCCAGTATCCGCACAGGGATCTCGTCGGGGCGGTTCATGTATCTGAAGATAGGACGCCAATCGAGTGACGCCTCAAGTTCAAGATATCCGTCGAAAGCATGCGGATGCGGATTCCAGACCAGCATCGAAACTCCGGTCGGCATGTCGCCGACAGCTTTCATTATCCGCGTGTCAATCTGGTTTGAAAGGGAATTAAGCGCCTTGAACTCGGCAGCCTTCGATTCCTGGATTGAACCGCCGATGCTTTCGATCTGTTCGTTTGCCGCACGTTCGATGCTCGAGCCGGGGAGGATGTCGTGGAACGCGTTGAAAAGGACAGTGTCCCAGGTACGCGCGAGATCCGCTGGCGGAATTCCGAGCCTGGCGGCAATCGCCGAACTTGTCTTTTCCGCGCGGTAAATATGGGCCTGCGCCCTGCGGTACTGGAATTTGAATTTTGCGACGGAACTGTAGCAGCCCCTCAGGCAGAATCCTAATTCACCGGTAATCTTCGGAAGGAAATCAGAAGCCTTGTTTCTTGTCTCCTTTTCAAGTTCCCCGAAAAACCTATGGAAAGTCGAGTGGACGACGTTCACTTCCGGATGCTGTCCGGCCCATTTGCGAATATCGCAAAGATGCCTGCGGGTCGGGCCGCCTCCATGGTTTCCGAGCCCGTAGAAGATTCCGATATTGCGAAGTTCGCAGTTCTTTGAGGATTCCAACTGCGCATTCAGACGGTTTTCAATTTCATCTCTTTCGCAACCATACCACCCGGCTGCTGGACGGTACCCGAGAATTTCCGCGCCGCCTGCGCCGACCCAGCGGAAAGCAGGTTTGGAAAGCTTTATCTGGTTCGCGTCGGGACGGGTGAACGCAAAATATCTTATTCCTGCGGACGCCATGATGTCAGGCATTCCTGCAGCATGACCGAAACAGTCTGCAGCCCAGCCGACAGTGATCCTCTTTCCGAAACGTGACGCGAAATACTGCTGTCCTCTCATGTACTGGCGTATGAGCGTCTCCGTCTCCGGGAGGTTTTCATCCGACTGGAGATATGTTCCGCCGATGATGTCCCAGCGTCCGGACTCCACATACTTCCTTATGCGCCTGAATGTGGAGGGATCGGTCTTCTCGATGTGTTCGTAGATGACAGCCTCTCCGCGGTTGAAAGTGAGTTCCGGATCCTCGTCCATCATATCGAGGATAGTGCGGCATGTGATTATTCCCTCGTTGAGCCCTTCGCGCCAGTCCCATAGCCAGACGGGATCCAGATGGGCGTTTCCGAGGAGATGGAATGTGTATTTTGGCTTCTCTGCAGTCTTCATAAAATGTCTTTCCTGTATGGTTTGTAAAATTGATCTAAAAAGTAGCACAGACATTCCTGTCTGTAACCTTAAATTAAATTTTCAATCGCAGACAGGAATGTCTGCGTTACTCTCTTCTCGAGCACCGTTTAGCTAGGAATATATTTTGCAGATTATCCATCCTAAAGACATCCAAAATAATAATCCAATTATAAAACTGGTGAATTGTGAATGAAAAACAAAATATTTATTATTCCTATTGAACGGTATCCATTTCATCTCATGAAATCCAAAGGAAAATAGAAACAATATAAAATCTCCTGTCGTGTAGCAAATGACATCCCAAAACAACCATAAAACATATTCAAATATTATCTGCAATTGTTTTTCCCTTGTTATTAGGCTGAATACTTTCTGTTTTGGTAAATCGAATTTTTACCGCTTGTCTTAAATTCAGGAACTTATCTCGGAACGGAAATAGTCGTAGGTCTTCTTCTGGCTGCGTGAGGCTATGTTCTTGTTTCCGAGGGCGGCGGTTGTGGAATAGATTCCGTCTTTTCCGAGGATGCGGCCCTTTCTCGTGTCGGAGAGTTCGAAGTCAAGGATTTTCTTCAGGATCTTGCAAGTACCCTGATGTTCGACCGGGAAAAGGATTTCTATCCGCTTGTACAGGTTGCGTGGCATCCAGTCGGCGCTCGAAAGATAATATTCCGTGTTCCCGTTGTTGCCGAAAGAATAGATCCTGGTATGCTCGAGGAACCTGTCGACGATGCTGACGACGTTGATGTTGTCGGTCTTTATCCCGGGCTTGAGGGAGCAGATTCCCCGGACGATAAGATCTACCTTGACGCCGGCATTTGCCGCCTCGTAGATCTTCTCGATTATGTCGGAGTCCACCAGTGAATTCATTTTTGCAATGATGCGACCAGGATTGTGCTTGTCGGAGAGCCTGATCTCGCGGTCGATAAGGGATATGAATTTCTCCTTGATGTCATAGGGCGCAGCCGCGATCTTGTTCCAACGTTCGGGAGCCGCGGCATAACCTGTCATGACATTGAAAAGCGCGGACACATCGGAACAGAGTTCAGGATCCGTGGTGAGGATTCCGATGTCCGTATAGACTCTGGCGGTCTTCTCGTTGTAATTGCCGGTGGAAAGGTGCAGATACCTGCGTATGGTGCCTTCTTCCTTTCTTATTATGAGTAGGCTCTTGCAATGGATCTTCAGTCCGGATACCCCGTAAATCACATGTGCGCCGGATTCCTCGAGCTTCCTTGCACGCAGGATGTTGTTGTTCTCGTCGAAACGCGCCTTGAGCTCGACGATCACTGTCACCTGCTTGCCGTTTTCCGCGGCCTTCTGCAGCGCCCTGACGATCGGCGAATCGCTGCTGACACGGTAGAGGGTCTGCTTTATCGCGAGCACGGAAGGATCTTCGGCGGCCTCCTCGAGAAGCCGTATGAGCGGATCGAATTTCTGGAATGGCAGGAATATCGGTATGAGTCCTTCCTTCTTTATCGAGTCGAACACCGGTTTGCCTTCGGCGATTCCCGTGACGGGCAGGGGAGGCCATTCCTCCTCGGTAATCTCGGGACGCGCCTCCTTGGACACAAGATCAAAGAAGTTCGCCAGATGCAGCGGTCCCGAAACATAGTATTTCGCATTCTCGTCTATCTCGAGTTTCTTCATGAGCCATTCCTCGAAGACCGTGTTGCCGCCCTGGATCAGCTCGAGCCTTATGACATTGCGCTTCTTCCTGTGGAGCAGTTTCTCCTGGATGTGGACAAGAAGATCCAATATCCCGTCTTCATCCATCGACAGATCCATGTCCCGGGTGATCCTGAACTGCATGACCTCGAGGATCTCGCATTTCGCGTAGAGGAGCCTGATGTTCTCGACGATCAGGTCTTCGAGGAGGATATAGGTCTTAGCGTCCTTGTACTGGGCGCTCTGCACAGGTATGAACCTCGGCAGCACTCCGGGCACCTCCACGAATGACTGCACTGTCTTGCTGGAGTTGGGCTGTTTGAGCTTGACGGCCAACTCTATCGCTCCGGTGTTGATTATCGGAAACGGATGGGTTGGATCAACCGCTATCGGGGTCAGCGCCGGCAAAATCTGGTTCTGGAAATATTTGCTGAGATTCTCCTTCTCGGGTTCGGAAAGCTCGGACCACTTGAGGATCATGGTGTTCAACTTCCTCAGCTCGGGAAGGATTTCACTGTTGAGGCAGGCATACTGCTTTTCGACCAGCGCGGCGGCTTTTTTCCGTATTTCGGCAAGCTGTTCCTTCGCGGTGAGACCTGCGCTGTCGGCGCTTATCGCATCGGGCTTCAGCTGCTTGAGTCCGGCAACGCGGACCATGAAGAACTCATCGAGATTGTTTGCGACTATCGCAATGAACTTGAGGCGTTCCAGGACAGGATTCATCTTGTCCTCGGCCTCCTCCAGGACACGGCCGTTGAAGTCAAGCCAGCTGAGGTCGCGGCTTATCAGATGTTCATCTTCCCGGATCCGGCGGTGCCGCTGGTCGCCAAGGCGCTGCCGCAGGATCTCGTCGGCGGCTACATCTACGCCGGCCTGAAGCAGAGCACCGGTCCGGTGTA
>JANYBI010000539.1 GCA_025360875.1 Lentisphaerota bacterium | reverse complement strand
ACCGCATTTAAGTCGTTGATTATGAACAACTCGGTTTTTGAAAGTGTTTAAAACGAGTTTGAGGTAATCGGAAGGCTTTCGGATGCTGGGTTGGATTTCATCTTCAAGGGTGGGACAAGCCTGCTGCTACACCTCCACCCAATCCGCCGACTGTCAATTGATGCTGATATTACGACTACTGCTTCGCTCAAGGAACTCCAGTCGATTCTCGCTGAGATTACCAAGGTTCCTCCTTTCATCGGATATGCCTATCAGGAGCTTCGGGACCGTGAGAATCCGCCAACGCGATATTTTCAGATTTATTATGACTCCCCGACACAGGGAAAGCCCTGGTCAATTCAACTTGATGTCCAAATTTGGGAAAATCATTACGGGCAACTTGAAACTAAACCCATCGAAATGGAACTGCTCGAAATAGAAGAGCCACAGACCGTACGTATCCCCACTGTCGAGGGGCTTTTAGGCGATAAAATGACTGCTTTTGCACCATCAACTATTGGCGTGCTCTACGAGCCTAAGCCACGGAAACCAGGCGGACGCAAACCTGTTCCTGACCCGACAAGAGTAATGAAGCACATGTTTGATGTTGGTGAACTATTTACAATGGCGCGGGACTTGCATGCCATATCTGCTACATATGACAGTACGCATAAAATCCAGAATACCGCTAGGGGAGGATCTTTTACTCGCGATCAGTGTCTCGACGACAGTATTGATGCGGCTTACCATGTGGCTGAGCTTGCTCTTCATTCTCCTCGTGACAACGACAAGACAAGGTTCTTTAAAAAAGGAATTCAGCCGCTTGATAATCATCTGCTTGGCCCGCGTTTCAATATACGTACTGCTGGCATACCTGCGGCACGGGTTGCTTTGATAGCTTCTCTTCTCAAAGGTGGACGATTCGATGTTCCTCTTAAGGAATTTCGTGTTATTCCAACGCCTGACAAGCTTGTCGGAATAGCTATTGACGGTCGTTTTGAACGTCTGAAGGGATTGCGCAAACTTTCTGCTGAGGCTTTCCACTATTGGTACCTGGCAGACAGATATTTGAAAGAAAACCAATGAGGCGTATTTGAAAAAATGACCAACTAACGGCACAAATTGGAATAATGTGCCATTAGTTGGTTAATTTTACGGTAAATCCCCAGCTCAGCTGGGGAGACTAGCAAAGTCTGACTTTTGCGGAAATAGTGAGCTAGCTGTTTTGGTTGTTAAAGATGAAATTCCAAGCATTTAGGATGGAAGACAAGCTAAAGCTTGGACTCCAACATATACTTGACATGTAACGGTAAAATTTGGAAATAGTCGTTGGAGTACAAACTTTAGTTTGCGGGTTTAGGATTTGAAATTTGGAACTTGTTTGGATTTTGGAAAGTGTCCTCCGCAGGAGTATGGAATTTATCATAGACTGTGAATGCAGTGCGCCGCTTTGAGCGGCTAATAGAATTCAAGCCTCCGGCTCTGCCGGAGGTATATGACTTTATGCCGTAGCTGGTATCTTGCCGATATGATATTTCTGTGAAATTGATTTTTCGGGTGATTGTCGGAATAATACATTATTGGAGGAATTGGCATGATTCCTCCAATAGTGCATCATTTCGGGAAGATATGCGCTTCGCCCAGCACGTTGATCTTCTTCGCAGATAGGACCTTGATAGCCTCGTCGGGTTTTTCAAAACGGAATACGAGTACAGCCTTGCCGTTCTTTCCGGAAGTGAATGCATACATATATTCGACGTTGACATTCGAATCGTCAAGCACTGAGAGAATTCTGGCAAGCCCGCCTGGCTTGTCCTCGACTTCAATTGCGACAACATCAGTTATGTTCACAGCGTATTTCCGGATCTCGAGGAGCTTTTTGGCCTTCTGCCATTCCTTTACGATCAGCCTCATTATGCCGAATGTCTGCGTATCGGCCAGAGATAGGGTTACAATGTTTATGCCGGCTTCTGAAAGGAGCTTGCAGGGAGCGGAAATCGCTCCAGCCTTGTTTTCGATGAAAAGGGAAAGCTGTTTGATTTTCATGGGCAGAACTCCGTTTTTCAGTTTTGTTTCCTAAGGTCGATGACTCTTTTTGCCTTGCCTTCGCTGCGTTTGATGGTCTGGTGCGCAACAAGGCGGACGCCAATCCTGATGCTGGTCACGTTCTCGAGAGCCTGCATCAGTTTTGACTGGAGATCTTCAAGGGCACGCACCTTGTCGCTGAAGACCTTTTCTGTAACTTCGACCTGGACCTCTATGTTGTCGAGACCCTTCTCCTTCGAGAGGACTATCTGGTAATGGGGCAATATTCCTTCGACTGCGAGGATCGCAGATTCGATCTGCGATGGGAAAATGTTCACTCCCCTGATGATCAGCATATCGTCGCTGCGCCTGCTGATCCTTCTTATCCTCCTGATGGTCCTGCCGCATCTGCATTGTTCCGGCATGATCATCGTGATGTCGCGGGTCCTGTATCGTATCATGGGCATCGCCTGCTTGCAGAGCGTGGTCAGGACAAGCTCCCCTTCTTTTCCGTCCAGAAGCGCTTTCCCGGTTTCAGGATCGATTATCTCAGGATAGAAGTAGTCTTCAAAGATATGGAGTCCGTTCTGCATTTCGCATTCGCTTCCGACGCCGGGACCTGTGATTTCTGAAAGGCCGTATATGTCGTAGGCCTTGACGCCTGATGTCTTTTCAATATGAACACGCATTTCCTCGGTCCAAGGTTCAGCCCCGAATATCCCAGCTCTCAACGGAAGTTTGCGGATGTCTATTTTTAGTTCGTGTGCCCTTTCGAGCAGAAAAGTGAAATAGCTCGGTGTACAGCATACTGCCGTGCTTCCGAAATCCTGCATGATCATAAGCTGGCGCTCGGTATTTCCGCCGGATATCGGAATGACGGTGGCGCCAAGCTTCTCAGCCCCGTAATGCGCCCCGAGCCCGCCAGTGAATAGACCATAGCCATAAGCATTCTGGATGACGTCGCCGGAGTGGAGACCGCAGGCCGCGAAAGTCCGCATCATCGAGTCTGTCCAGATGTCGATGTCCTCTTTGGTATACGCTACTACTATGGGTTTTCCCGTGGTTCCGCTTGATGCGTGCAGCCTTACGATCTCGCTCATCGGACTTGCGAAAAGTCCGAAAGGATATGTGTCGCGAAGATCGTTCTTTATCGTGAAGGGAAGATGCCTGATGTCTTCGAGGGATTTTATATCTCCGGGAAAAATCCCCTTGTCCTTCATCCTTTTCTTATATAGATCGGTGCGCTCATACGCTCTCAGCACGATCTTCTTCAATCTGTCAAGTTGAAGCTTCCTCAGCTTGTCCTTGGGAAGGAAATCAGTTGCGCTTACAGGAGATTCATGGGCTGGCTTCTTCATGAGCTAAGAGTTTCTTTCTATCTTGAAAGCTTCAATATTCATGTCTGTGAACTTGGCAGGAAGAAGTTTCCTTATCGCGTCTTCCCAGTCTTTTACAGGGATATCTATGAATGAGCTGAGCTTTCCCAGCAATGCAATGTTCAAAGTCTTCATATCGGGTATCTTTGATATATCAAGATCCTTTGAGCTTATCAGCTTCCCATCCTTCCTGAGGTGGTGCATGTTGAGCCCGATCTGGTCATCGGCAAGCACTACGAGGAAGTCGGCTTCCCCGGTTGAAATAGTCGGGCTAAACACCTTTTCCCCGAACCTGACATCGCTCGTGACGG
>JANYBI010000210.1 GCA_025360875.1 Lentisphaerota bacterium | reverse complement strand
CCGGTATTCTTATCGAGCCCATTTATCCCGTCGACATATATGAATACCGGGCTCTCCGCGGTAAAGGCCAAGAAGACGATAAGCGTAGGGCTCTCATGCTGGAAGGATGACGGGAAGGAATATGTTGTAAGCATCAAGTCGTATTCGGAGGACAAGAACAAGGTAAAAACTCCGATCATCTATTCCGGCGATCTCAGCAATACCGGACTTGCGATAACAAAAACAAACAAACTTTTGAAGCTACGCCCGTGGAATGAGCAGATGTACTCCGGGAACCGCGTGAAGCTGGACTGCGGCGGTTCATCCAGAGCGTTCACCTTCGAGAATGTCGATTCGTCCGTCGAAATCGAGGAGTTCGAATTCACCAATTGCCACGCGGACAACGGAGGCGCGATAAAACTTTCCAACTCGTCTGCGGGTATCATTGACTGTGCATTCTCAGACTGCGAAGCATCAGGCTCCGGCGGCGCAATCTTTGCGTCGGGAGGCAGCCCGCTGATAGATCTCTGCCAGTTCAATGACTGCAGGGCTAGTTCAGGCGGCGCAGTGGCCGCCGTTTCGGGCAGCAGCATGAAAATATCCCGTTCAAAGATATTCTCATGCCAGACCAATGGGGCCGGAGGGGCTGTGGATGTCGTACAGTCATCAATAAGCCTGGAGAACTGCTTCATTGAGGGGAACTGGTCCGTTGACGGAGCAATATCCGCGAACTCGGATAGTCCGTTGACGGCAACAATATCCTGCTGCACCATTGCAGGCAATTTGTCATCTACGGCAGGCCCTGGCGGCGCAACATTCGGCGGTTCCGGCGCGTTCAGCATCGTCAACACCATCCTATGCGGCAATGGAGATCTGCAGATAGGCGGGACCGCGTCTCCGGCGGTTACATATTCCGATGTGGAGGGAGGATTTCCAGGAGAAGGCAACATCGATGCGGATCCGCTTTTCCTAATTGCCAAAGAGGAAGCTGAATCATACCACCTGTCCGAGGATTCGCCGTGTATCGATGCCGGCACATCCGTCGGCGCACCGGCAGTGGACATCGACAGCTACGCCCGTCCGTACTGGGAAGGGTGCGACATCGGTGCCGAGGAATACTACTCGAAGCTTCCAGGATTCTCAATCACGCAGGACAAGACGGAGATAATGGAGAACGGCGGCTCCTGCCAGATCAAGGTGAAGCTCAGGGGCAGGCCAAAATACCAGGTCATCGTGGACTGTATCCCCGATTCCGGCGATGCGGCACTGGACAAGTACAGGCTGATTTTCCTCCCGGACAACTGGAGAGTGCCGCAGACTGTCAAAGTCTACGCGCTACAGAACTCCTATGTGTCCAACTCCTCAGTCGGGATAGTCTTCTCCATATTCTCACCACTGTCCGATGTTGAGTTCGACGGGCTGGAAAACCAGACAGCCACCATCGACATCATAAGCGACGATATTGCAAGCATAGATCTGTCCGCGACGTCAATCACAGTGGCTGAAAAGGGAGGCACAGGGTCTTTCACGGCCGTCCTCAACACGGTTCCGGAAGACGATGTCGTCCTCAACCTCGCCATAGACAACAGTTCGGAAGGCACCATCGGCGCGCAGACGCTGGTATTCACCTCCCTCGACTGGAACATTCCGCAATCCGTGACCGTCACCGGGATAGACGACGAGGACTACGGCGACCACACTGCATGCGTGACAGTTTCGGTAGATCCCTCGTCGGATCCCCTCTTCACCGGGGTTGACCAGAAGAGCGTGCTGGTGACATTCACAGACGACACGCTCGACAGCGACGGGGATGGGATGACGGATGACTGGGAAAAGAAATATGGGCTCAATCCTCTTGTGAACGACGCCCAGGCCGACAGCGACGGTGACGGCCTCAGCAACCTCAGGGAGTTTTATCTGCATACCAACCCGAAGCTTGCGGACACGGATGGCGACGGCCTCTCCGACGGTGACGAGGTCAACGTCCATCACACCGACCCCACCAGGAGAGATTCCGATGGGGATGGGGTATCGGACTGTGACGAAATCTCGAAAGGTACGGATCCCAACAGCTTGAAAGACTCCGACATGGACGGCCTTCCTGACGACTGGGAACTCAAGTATTTCAATAACCTCAGCCAGAATGCATCTGACGATTCCGAGGCGCAGCCTGACGGCCTGTGCAACATGGAGGAATTCATCCTCGGGACAAGACCGGACCAGCCGACGGACATCGACAGGGTTGACACGCTAGGGCTGTCAGCTTCGGCGGAATAAGGGTAAAAGGAAATCAATAATATGAAAAAAATATCGGCAATCATCTTAATCTGTATTTTCTACGCGTTCGTTCCGGCATACGGACAGAGCGAGCAGTATGTCGGTGCGTATAATGGAATACTCAAGGGGCTGAATCCCCGCCTGCAGATGGTAGGCAAAGAGCCGATTCCTGAAAAGCAGCAGGGAAGTCCTGTGTCTCAGGCTGAACTTGAGGTGCTGCGCGCCGCCACGCTTGATCTTGCGAAACATCATTTTCTGCTGCAATCTGCGCCTGTAGGCTCTCCCACCACCGACGACATCAACGACTATCTGGTTCCGGCCATCCACGACAGGAAGAAATTAGAAACCATCATGAAAGGAATCGGTAACGGGCACGACAAGTTCACAATGGTTCCGGGTGAATACGTGTCCGGCGGCACGGCGATCTATGCGGAATCATTCCTAGTCAACGGAAAAGCCTGCGTCCCTCTGTTGCAGATACATTTCGAGGAGATCGCACAACTCGTAAACAAGCTGGAGTTACTTAAGATTCCTGCCGGCTGGACCAGCAGCATAAGCAAATGTGCGAATGCTGACAGTCTGAGCAACAAATTGACTTTTTCAACCGATAAAGCCAATGACGGGATACGCAATTATTTTTGGCTTCCTGACATAAACAGGCAGTACCACGCCGCCATGTGGCAGGCAAAAGGAGCATTCAGCCTTCTGGCCACTTATCTAGCCTGTGTCCCCCCAGTCAATCCAATGAAGCAGGTATTATACGATTATAAGGAAGTGGGAGGTGCAGGGGTTAGCAACATGACGACGATGGTTGCAAGTATCACAGATACACTATCAACGGCTTCGGCAACTGTGCCGAAAGATGTATCGCAAGTTACATTTCTCATGATAAGTACATATACACATCATGACAATGTCAAAGATGTGACAGAAAGGAAATTTGCAGCATCGTTGGTCGACGTGTCAGACGGCAAAGCCA
>JANYBI010000440.1 GCA_025360875.1 Lentisphaerota bacterium | reverse complement strand
GTGAAAGTTTATCTATTTCAGAGCTTATATGGCAGAGTTCCCCAATTGATTTAGGCGCATAGAGACACCAAGGTTCACTGTTTGAAGGTATATTCTTAGTATCCTTGTTCCTGGATTTCCTGCGGGATCTAACCCATTCGTCCCGGATCCTACTGATGGAAGGCGTATATGTTTTCATAAATCATTCCTTAGTGAAAATATATCTTACAGTCTCTTACAATAATCTTACCTTATTTAAATTCCATGCAAATTGCTGTTTTCCCGCGCGGAGGTGCTGGGAGATTTCAGCCACAGACTTGCACTGACTTTACGCCGACTAAGACAAAGACTTTTCTCGCGCGGCGGCGCAGCGACGCGGAGATGCGTAGAGATATTCAGCCACAGACTTGCACTGACTAAGCATTGAACCACAGACTTTTAAACCACTTATCGTCACTAATGTTTCACTATCGAATTTTTGCTGTGAGTTTTATTTTACTCTTCAAAATATAATTCACAGCAAGGATTATATGATTAATTCCTGTTAGCGGTAGATCGGTGTAATTTTAGTGATAATGTCTGCGGTTATGAAATTAAGGGAGTTTCAATTTGTTCCTAATGGATTCACGCATTTCGACGCATTTGAGATACGATTCGCGAGATTGCTCTTTTGTTGCAGACTCTCCTGGATATCTGAAGACAACTGCATAATCAGTAAGTATGTTCATTCCATCACGGAATATTTCCATTCCCGGGCTAGTCTTCGAAAGCAAATCAAGTAAAATTCCAAGATCGTGCGTCTTTGGAAACTGTAAGTTTTTCTCAACAAGAACTGCCTTCAGATATTTTTCAATGCACTGCTGGCAATGAAAACAGGCAGAATCCTCGTTCCGGTTCTTCCTGGCGCGGATTTCTCTTGTAGCACTTGCAAAATCACCTTCCGTCTTCTGAATCCATTCCAGTGTTTCATCTCTCATATAAGACAACACCTTTTTTAAAGACATCCCTTATGAAATAATCACGCATCTTCAGACGCTTACGTATATGGCTTGGCGATTTCACTATTAAATCAAGAGGAAATGGTGCTTTTATGCGTCTGCGAATTTCTAGAGATGGTCTTTCAGCATGATTGCGATCTTCCATTACCACAAGCAAGTCAACATCAGAATCTGAAGTCGGCTTTCCATAGGCATACGAGCCAAAAAGGATAACCTTTTGAGGGTGAAATTCCTCTGTTATTCTCTTAACATAATTCTTTATTTGATTTATTCTTACCATAACAATGTACTTATGCTTTATTTTCTCTGTCAAACTCTGAATCGTAACTTAGCGTCTTATGTCAATAATGCAATTGCTTCCACAATAACACCTTAATTCCATCTGACCTGTTACAGAAATATTAGAGGCAATTTCAAAATTGCCTCTCTTGAGCTGATTGATTAAGTTGGAGTCCAAGCTTTAGCTTGTATAACGTGTTGAATACAAAGATAAACTAAAGTTTGTACTCCAACGGATTAGTTTTCGCAATAACTGTTTTTCGGAGTTTTGAAATCAACTCATTATTCCGGATTGTTATAATTTGTTAGGCTTGAGAATCGGCAGAGCTTCCCAGCTGATAAATGGGGCAATTCCTCTTTTGCTCCTTCCAAAATCGTCATAATGAACGACATCGAAAACATTCTCTTTAGGATGGAAATACTGGTTTGCTCGATGCAAGTTGTCGTATTTAGGTATTATACCGATGTTGTCCTGCCCAATGAGTCTGCTCCTTACGCTTTCAGGATTTGCCATTGTTATTGGAAGACCTGCATCATAAATGGCCAAGATCATTCTCATTGTCTCAACCATCCGCCCCAAGGATTCTCCATGCAATTGGACAATAAAGCCCTCTTCCCTATAAGGAGGTCGAAAAACCGAGAGATCAATATGAGTCGTATTCCCGCCTCTTTTTATCTCCCAAGGATGGCCTCCTCCAGATTTTTTTGGATGACTACCATCAATCCAGTCTGCAAACTCCTGTTCGGAATCAGGAGAGATGTCGAGAAGCCCCTCATGTCTGTTGTCGGCATATTTCTTGTACATCTCCCTGCCTGAAAGCGATTTGTCAATCTTATCCTCCTCCCTGGCACCTGCAATATAGGCAATTCTACAGTATTCGAAATACCTTTCAGCTGTCATTGAATGGGCCAATATTTTCTCTTCCCTGCTGAAAATTCCATCTTCGATGAGACGGATAATCTTTTTTGTCTTTGATTTGCCAAGTTCATCAGCAAGATCATAAGCATCGAAAAGCAATTCCTTAACAATGCAGCCTGGAACTATCCCATGTCTATAATTAAGCGGGTATTCTTTCTGAACTTGCCTGCTGGCCTTAATCCAGTCTTTTTTAACAACCATCAACCATTTACGTGCGGACGAGATCAGATGTTTCCACGCTTCCATATCATCTTCATCGATGGGCTTGGAACGTGACTGGAATCCAGAATCGACTATTTTAACGCTTCCTGAAAGATTTACTTCAAGAGTTCCAATTTCGCCATCAATTTGTGATATGAAAAAAATGTCCTGATATTTAACTATATGGACGTAATGCCATTTCTCATCATTTCCTTTAAAAAGTACTTTCCAGAGATGATCTCTCCCGGAAAGCGAATAATCGAATTCTTGGATCTCCTTAAGAAAGTGAATGGTCTCTTTATTCATGAAGACTCGTATTTTTAATTCTGGTTAGTGAACCTTTAGTGGTGCAATTTCCTGTATTCCATGATCATTTCTTCAATTCCATGATCAAGAGATATAAGTGGTCTGAAACCAAGCTTTTTTATCTTCGAGATGTCAAGGCATTTCCGGGGCATGCCGTCAGGCATGGATTTGTCCCACACGAGCTTGCCCTTGAATCCCGACGCTTTCGCGATTTTCAGGGCTAATTCCCTTATAGTAAGATCGTTCCCGGTACCGACGTTTATGATTTCAGGATCAGTTCTCTTTTCCATGAGCATCAATGCTGCGCAAGCAAGGTCATCGACATTCATGAATTCACGCTTTGCATTTCCTGTGCCCCATATCTTCATTTCTTCCTTACCTTCATTTACAGCATCCACAAATCTTTTGACTAACGAGGAAAGTACATGCGCCTTATCCAGATCAAAGTGATCATTTTTCCCGTAGAGGTTGCAGGGCATCAGCGAAATTGTATTCATCCCATGTTGTTTCGCGTAATAATACGCGAGCTTATATCCTGCGAGTTTCGCAACCGCATACCCTTCGTTTGTCGGTTCTAGCGGACCTGTCAGAAGATATTCCTCCTTCATAGGCTGAGGGCATTCACGTGGATATATACAGGAACTACCCAGGAAACACAGCTTTTTAACTTTATTGAGATATGACTGATGAATCACATTGGACGCCATCATTAAGTTATCATAAAGGAAATCCGCAGGTCGTTCATTATTTATCTTGATGCCACCCACCCTGCCCGCGCAAAAGAAGACATAATAAGGTTTTTCAGATTTGAAAAACCTTATGACTTTCTGCGAATCTCGCAAATCAAGCTGACGGCTTGTCCGAACAACGAGATTGTTGAAGCCTTTTGCCTTCAAAAGTCTGCAAATTGCCGAACCAACCATGCCGGTATGACCGGCGATGTAGATTTTAGAATTTTTATTAATACTCATAAGATTTTTAGCCACAGACTTTCACAGACTAAAAATGACGACTATTTATCCACTAACTCACACTAACGAATAATTGCTGTGAGATTTATTTTGCTCCAAAATAAATATCGCAGCAAGTCATGTATTTTAAACTCATTCTTACTTCTTCAATCATTGTTAGTGAACCAGTTAGTGTCTGTTAGTGGTAAACTCCTTTATTGCTTTTTCTTTCTTCGCAAGATCCAGATCGGAATCGACCATCATCTTGACCAGTTTCTTGAAGCTGACTTTTGGTTTCCATTTGAGTTTCTTTCTGGCTTTTGAACTGTCACCAAGAAGAAGATCAACCTCGGCAGGTCTGAAATATTTGGGATCAACTTCGACATACTTTTTCCATTCGAGATCAAGCATGCCGAAAGACTCATCAAGAAATTCCCTGATTGAATGGGTTTCGCCTGTGGAAATAACGTAGTCCTCAGGTTTGTCAGCTTGCAGCATAAGCCACATCGCCTCGACAAAGTCACCGGCATATCCCCAGTCGCGCCTGGCATCAAGGTTTCCAAGATAAAGCTTTTTCTGAAGTCCGAGTTTGATTCGTGTAGCCGCCCTAGTTATCTTTCTTGTAACAAATGTTTCACCTCTTCTGGGTGATTCATGGTTGAAAAGTATACCGTTGCAGGCGAATATGTTATAGCTTTCACGGTAGTTAACGGTCAGCCAATATGCAAAAACTTTGGAAGCACCGTAAGGGCTTCTTGGGTAGAAAGGAGTTTTTTCTGTCTGCGGAGTTTCAGCTACCTTGCCGAACATCTCGCTGCTGCTTGCCTGGTAGAACCTTGCCTTGCAGCCTGTCCTGCGTACGGCCTCAAGAATCCTTAATGTACCCATTCCAGTTATTTCACCAGTATATTCAGGAATGTCAAATGATACTCTCACATGGCTCTGGGCGCCAAGGTTATAGATTTCGTCAGGTTTGACAGAACTAAGTATTTCAGCAAGGCTGCTGGAGTCATTTAGATCTCCGTAAAGGAGTTTCAGATTTGGCTTTTCGTGTGGATCTTTGTAAAGGTGATCTATCCTCTCGGTGTTGAAGGATGAAGATCTCCTGATAATTCCGTAAACTTCATATCCTTTATTTAGAAGAAGTTCGGTCAGATATGAGCCATCCTGGCCGGTAATTCCTGTTATCAGAGCTTTTTTCATGATTATCCTATTATAAGTTATTCATCAACTTTTCTAGCCACAGACTTGCACTGACTTGGAAAAGGCAACTATTTAACCATCCCGATGCCTCTTTGAGAATCGGGATAAACTCCACACACGAACTACACGAAAATATTATTAAACCACTAACTCACACTAACTGGACACTAACAATAAGATTGCTGTGGGTTTTATTCTCCGCGGGAGAATAAAATTCACAGCAAGGATTGTGCTTTTGAATTCTTGTTACTTATCCCGTTAGTGCAGGTTAGTGGTTAAAACTTCAGTTTCCCATTTTGCCTGTAGCCTGTCGGGCAAATTCCACAAAATCGTTTATTCCATCCTTAGCAATCTTATGGACAATATTCCAGTTCATCTTCTGATAGGCATGGACGGCAATGTTCCTGAAAGCCACAGCCTTCTGCATTTTTAATGATAATTCCGGAGTAATAATCCTGTTTTTCTCAAGGATCACAAAAGCTTCAGCCATAGTTTCCGGAGCGGGAGATTCTATCTCAGCTATAATATGGGCTGCTATGTCAACAGAAGTCTGAACAGCTCTTTCAAGATTAACGGTAATGATATCCTGAAGATCAATATCAGATTCGAGTTGTCCTGCAGTCTCCGGTGTCTTCTCCCTGATTCTATTTATGCAGCGGCGCAAACTCTCTATCTTGTTAAATACCACCATCTTATCCATTAGTAAACACCTCGCGCCTTTTTGAAAGTATCATATTGTAATTAGGCATCATATCAGCTTCATTGAAAAGCATCCTATCGATGATATCCGCATACATATTCTTATCCTTGATAAAAACGGGTTTACCCTTTGAAATGATCTGCCTGAGTATTTCCCCATGTACTGAATGAAGATCAACAATATCTGTTTCACGACCTGCTGATTTTGTAATTCTCGAGGCCAACTCCAGCAGCCTGTCATGCTCTATCAGCCCATCCGATGCAAGAGCTACATCTATATCGCTGGAAGCAGTCGCTCTTCCGTTCGCAGAAGATCCATAAAGAAAACAAATTTTTATATCATCTTCCCGGGCCAATATGGAAGAAAGCGTCATTTTCATGTCTCCAGCCTGCAGTACCTCTTTTCTTCTTGTTCCCTGGTCATCATAATATTCTCCAGAAAACACCCAGAACATCTTTTCATTCCTTTCAATACCGGCTGGAAGATAATCAGCCCTCATCGGCATCGTCTTGTCAAAAAGACACACGATAATGGCTTCTGAAGATGATGAGGACATATATTCATAGGGTTTGACCTTAAGGCCAAGGAATTCTTTTTCCCCCTCTCCATACACCTCGTTGAGATCAAGGTCCCATTCCTTTATTCCCAGATACGCTATTTCCGCAAGTTCCCCGTCACCAAGAAAAGCAACTTTCTTCTTGCCAGATTCGGCTATTTTACGGCAGACCCTTGAGCTCTGTCTGCGAGCTTCATGGTAGAACTGCATCGAGAAATCTATAAATTCATAAGTAATACGCGCCTTTTCAGCTATACCGCTTGGAGTCAGGAAATAATCCCAACGACGTGAATGGTGCTTTTTAACATGAAGCAGACCTTTGTCGACCATCTTTGAAAGCAGGACATGGGCAAGCTTCACGCTGCAACCGAGTTTTGAAGCGGCCATGCGGTTGTTAAGGCGTGGAGAAGTTTCCACATGCTTGAGTATCTCAAGCTCGAGTAGTTCGTTTTTTTCGATAGATGACATTTTAGCAGTCGTCAGTAGATAAGGACATTAACCACGAAACTCACGAATTGCACGAAAAATATTATTTCACCACTAACTCACACTAACTAGCCACTAACAATAATATTTGCTGTGAGTTTTATTTTGCCGCAAAATCAAATTCACAGCAAAAGTCTGTATTAAATTTCTTGTTAGTGAAAGATTAGTGCCTGTTAGTGGTGAGATCTTTTATTGTGGCAAATTCGTGCTTCGCCCCGTCACTTATGCAGATGCGCAAGTAACGTTACCTGATGAAACGATACAATATAAGCTATTGGTTGTCAAGTGTTATTTGGTATTTTTGGGAATAAAATTTTCGTAAGAAAATTTCATTTATGATAGTCTTTTCCGACCATGTATTTCTCAAGGAAGCAATACAGAATTATGAAAAAGTATCTGGAGCCCATCTCCTTGAGTTTCAGCTTGGAAACACCAGCTTTCCTGTTTTCCCAGCTGATTGGAATTACTTCAAACTTGTATCCGCGTGTGAAAGACTTGAGAGGAAGTTCTACTGTAAGGTTAAAATGAGGGGAAAGAAATGGCTTGCAGCCAGTTATAACTTCCCGACGATAACATTTAAATGCATTGGTGGTGTCATTTAGTCCGTGCCTAAACATGATCCGGATAAGCCAGTTGACGAAACGGTTCAGCAAATATTTATGTTTAGGATAGTCCACAATTCTGGAACCTTTTATGAATCTGGAACCAAAGACACATTCCGCGCCTTCTTCTATCTTCCTGAAATATTTACACAGGTCATCCGGGCTGTCGCTTGCATCGGCCATATAAATAGCCACAGCATCTCCTTTATATTCCTCCAATCCTGCACGTACCGCCATTCCAAAACCGGGCTTTTCCTGATTTCTGACCCATCTGATCCTGTTGTCGCTCCTGGAAAATTCCTCAAGGATCTCTTCAGTCCTGTCGGTACAATGATCGGCTACGACAACCAATTCAAAATCAAAGGATTCGTCCTTGAGCTTTTTAACCAGCTTTTCAAGGGTGTCCTTGATCACTCCCTCTTCGTTATGTGCAGGTATTACAACGGAAAATTTCATAAGTATTAAGTTTTAGGTTTTAAGTTTTAAGCAATTTTTGGGCTTCCTGATTGTCCTTCAGCCATTCATGTATATCATAGATTATCTTTTCGACGGATTTCCCAGGCTTCCAACCACAGAATGAAGTTAACTTGCGTGTGTCACTGATATAAACCGGAATATCCGCATATCTTGTCTCCAGATCAGATCCAATCTGAACTTCCTTGCCTGTAATTCTATGGCAGATCTCAGTAAGTTCAACCAACGACACGCTTATGTCCCTTCCGCCACCGGCGTTCCAGACGCCTTTTGCGAACTTCGCAGGATCATTGAGCTGCATCAGGACAAGTTTCACAAGATCGTCGATGTGTATCATGTCACGTACCTGTTTCCCAGTTCCGCCGAATCCGATGTATTTCAAAGGTCTTTCAAACATGTGGGATGCGAGCCAGTAAACCGCTATACCCTGATCAACTTTGCCAAACTGCCACGGACCTGCGATCACCCCGCAACGGTTGATGACAATTGGTAACGAAAATGCCTGTCTGTATTCCTCAAGCATGACCTCAGCGGCATATTTTGTCGCTCCATAGATAGATCTCGCTCCATCCATCGGGAATTCCTCTGAAACTCCTTTTGAGGAGAGTCCGGCAACCTTCTGCTTGTCGGAAAGTTCAAACCTTGTGGTCTTTTCATCCAACTTGCAGTTTACGAGGGGATCTATCGGATAGACCCTGCTAGTCGAGAGGAAAATCATTCCAGCATTGTTTTTCCTGCAGTATTCGGCGCAGTTTATAGCACCATAGAGGTTGGTTTGCACAAGATAATCTGTGTCCCCGTCCTTGCCGGCAAGCACTGAAGGTTCCGCTGAACATTCGATGAGGAAGTCAATTTTACCAACCGTGGCGATGTCCTGCGGATTTCGCACATCGCCTTTTATGAACTTGATGCCTTGTTTCTCAAGTCTGGGAACATTAAGGGAGGAACCTTTGCGGTAGAGGTTGTCCAGGACGACAACATCTGTTCCGGACAAATGGGTCTTAAGCTCAATCGCAATATTCGAGCCAACAAATCCTGCACCACCCGTGATAAGTATTCTTTTCATAAACTGCCTCTGTGAAGCATATGCTAGCCCCTTAAGCTTCCTTTTACAATACTTTTGCATCTGACAGTTAATAAACCAAGATATGCGAGCATAAAAACACCGGAAATAATCATTATGATCTGACCAGCATGGATCATCTCTGTAAGTTTGCATGCCAGTCCGGCCATGACCATTATCACGATCAGACCGAAACTCTTGCGTGCCGTCTGGTCCTTACCGGCCTTAAGGACGACAGAATGCATCTTTGCCCCAAGGGAAAACCCAATTATGCTTCCAACTGTAAGCAGCGCTCCAACAATCAGCATCATATTCATTTGCTCTCCGCTTCCTCCGACAAGATAGGGGATGCTTCCAGCTGTAGCTGTTACTAGTATTGCAAGCCTCGCTATCTGTCCGGTCTGTTTTTCCGGCACTTTTAAAATCCCTGTCATAAGAGGGCGAGTCATTGTCCCTCCCCCTATTCCCAGAAATCCGGATACGAGTCCTGTAACAAAACCTCCGATCAGGGTCTGAGGCATCTTGCTGAGGGGTTTGTCGTTTTTCTCGTTCGCGACAAGATCTTTCACGTTCTGCCTGTAAAGATCATAGAGCACCCAGGCAAGAAGGACCAGATACAGGGACTGGTGTATCTTCCGGCTCTCAAACATCCTTTCGAGATATATTCCAGCTGGATCCCCGAGCAGTCCCCCTATAGTACAGGCAATGCACAGTGGAAGCGCCACAACCATACCCCATCCCCCCTTCTTCCATCCAATATCCCCGATCTGCCTGAGAACAGTTGGAAATGTCGATGGTATCATCTGAAGGAGGCATGCGCCTACGGCGATCCTGACATCTATATTCGCAAGAAAAAGGCAGGGCAGAATGAACCAGCCTCCGCCAAGACCCCAGAAACCTCCGGAAACCGAAGCGACGAAACCGATAAGGACAATCAATACTGAGAACAGAGGATCCAATTTATTTAAGCTCCAAGTTCCAAAATCCAAATTACAAACAAACTATAAATTCCAATCTTCAAACAATTGCAAAATCTAAAACAAAAACGTTTGGATTTTGATCATTGGAACTTGGAATTTCCCGGTATTACCACAGGGAGAGGCATCTTGTGCTCAGTTGCCTGTATGTCTGAATATCCCTGAACTCAAACCCTTCCGGATATTCGAGCTCATATTCGGGAATCGACCCTATCTTACCATCAAGATATTTCTTCAACGTTTCGCGCATAACCCTCACTCTTGCGATCATTCCGCCAAACCTCTGGTCCATCACTTCGAGTCCGAAAGGCTTTCTTTCCCTCAGCCAGAGCTTCCTGTAAAGCTTATGGAACTTTTCAATTTTATCCTCAAGTCTGGACAGTTCCTTAAGCTGCGATTTCAGTTTCAGCTTCTTTCTGGATGCATATGCATTTCGCGATTCCATGCAAATCCTGAATTTCAATGATATAATGGATGAATAGAGGGATGCGAGCCTGAAAAGATCCGAATACCTGTCTGCAGTTTTTTCTGCATTCTTATAAAATTTCGATATTTTCATGTAAACATCTGAAATCTTATCGTTCAAAAACATCCTGTTAACAATTCCATAGAGCGGATCATCATAGAAAAGCATCTTCGAAGTCGGCTTGAAATATTCCTTCTTGAGCCCAGGCATTCTATGTAGTACATCAAGATCCCTGAACTTTGCGAATTTCGCAACTGGAACCGAACATATCTTCATAGCCTTAAGCTTCCAGAATTCATCATCAGGAGATATTTTCACACATCTTGACAGGAAATATGAGAGGGAAAGATAGTTCCCTTCGAAAAGATTTTCATTACCGTCGTCGCCCCACATTGTCATCAGAACCCGTTTGATTCCAAGTTCATGAACTGCCTCCATGCATGGCTTGACTGTCTTCTCGACCATGTCCTGATTTACCCAGTAGCGGCCCCAGTTCTGGAGTCCCGGGGAGACAATCGGATCATAATCCAACTTCTTATATTTCTTTATTTCATCAAGATATTTCTGTTTCTCCTGATGATTATAATTCCAGTAGTTCATGATCATGTATTTAGGTAAAATCCTTGTTTCGTGATCATCCATCTCCTTTTCTCCGGACATTCCTATTACAAAGTCGCCCCACATGATCGGCCTTAGACCTTTCTTTTTGCATATTTCGGCAACCCTTGCGACGTGTCTGGCATAGATTTCAAGAGGCTTTATGGGGGTGTTTTCCTTGAAAGCGTTCCCTCTGCCAATTCCCCAGCATTCATCCATTCCCAGATGGATCATATCTGTCTTATATGGACTTATTGCCTCAGAAATTATTTTTTCGATAAATCCATATGTCTTTTCATCACATGCATTTAAAACACGTTCTGTGTCGCGGTACTTGTAATACTTCCCATATTTAAGGACCTGTTCGAGATGTCCAAGCACCTGTATGCACGGGAACATCGTGATTCCAATCCCTTCGCAGAATTCAACAAGTTCCCTGATCTCAAGCTTAGTATATTTTCCTCTGCCGTAACCTATTAGAGGTTCATCGGCAACTTCATAGGTGTCTTCAGTATAAAGGCAGAAATGGTTGAGTCCCATTAAGGCAAGTCTTGTCAGAACTTCTTTTAGATATTCGACTTTTGGCACCGCATTCCGCGAACAGTCCAGCATCAAACCCCTGAAAGATATTGGGATCTTGACAATTTCCTTTTCCTTGATATTTCCACATATAACATCACCTAGAGCCAGAATAAAAGTTGATATATCAGAATGTTCTATACTGATTTTACCATCTGCAGCTCTTGTAACGATATATCCTTCTGAAACATTCTTCTCAGCGGTTACAGGAACCCCTCCTTTCAGGCAAAATAATTCAGGGAGAACCGTTGAAAGCTGTTTCCCATTGACAAGACTAGAAACATTGTATAACATGCTTTTTCTCCATTTTCTCTGTTAAAAGATCTTCAAAGTTGAAAATCTTTTCTGAACAACCCTCC
>JANYBI010000207.1 GCA_025360875.1 Lentisphaerota bacterium | reverse complement strand
GTCAGAACAGAGAAGAATGTAGGTGAACCATGTGGTATTTTTCATTAAAAGAATATGTTTTTGTATTGGCCCTTCACTATCGTTCAGGGTCATTCTTCGCATGGTTTACCATGATGAGCATGGGAAACCATGCGAAGAATGGAGGCGGGGGGAGTTGAACCCCCGTCCTAGAGAAACATTACGGCGACCTCTACATGCTTGTCCTGCCTTTGTTGTTTATCGTCCTCCAGTGTTGCCGGCAAACGGGCCACCTTCAGACTGTCTCCTGAATTTTCTCGATTCCTGCCCCAGAAGATAAAGCTGGAATCCAGCGCACTGCTTTCGCCTTTATCCCTTAGTGTGCGTCAAGGTAAAGACGTCGTCGCATTTAAGCGGCGAGAGCGAATTCGTCGTTCGCAATTACTATTGTGACCGAATGATTAACGAGGCCTACGATCATCCTCGGCATGCCATCGGCGCTCAGTTAGACCAGTCGAAACCGGGACGCCCCCATGACAGTCCGCCACTGGCGGACAATTACCAAATTCGAATATCGAATGTCGAAATCCGAAACTTGGAATTTCAAAGAACTCTCTTTTCAGAGCAGGATGATTATATCATAAACAGGGTGAAAATACAAGTGGCCGGGAGTAAGGTATGAGCAGATGGATGAATGGATTGTTGGATGATTGGATGGACGGGCATAATAATACGTGAAATATCACTGGTGTCCTAAATAAATTTATCGGAGGCGGGGTCGGTATCGGAATCGCTTTCGATTGAATTCATTTTCGATACCGACCCCGATGATAAATATATAAACAGACCCATTGTTAAAGACACACTCATTTTTCCCGCTGTTTAGGACAGGGTTAGTTAAATATAGAAGGCGTACATGAAGATTAAGGTAATTACAAGGAATGCCTTGATACGGCTCGGAGTTCTAATTGCAGTACTTGCGCTTGCTGGCGCATTGACTGGATATATCATGATGTCCATGCCGGGTAACAGCTACAATGGACTTCCAGAGCCTCTCTCAAATGAGGATACAGGGCTGTCTGAGGCATTGAAGGCGGATGTTGAATATATCGCAGGCACAATAGGGCCGCGCAATTTCCTGAATTACAAGAACCTCGAGATTACTGTCGACTTCATCGAAAAATCCTTCAGGGATGCCGGATACGAGCCGAAACGCATGAACTATGTTGCCGAAGAAAGTCTGATAAGTTCCTGGCGTGGAACTCCGAAAAACGACAGCCTCATTTATTCGAACATCGAAGTTGAATTGAAAGGGACAAAATATCCGGATCAGATCATTGTAATTGGAGCGCATTACGATTCTCCGCCTGTCGACGGCTGCAAGGCGGCGAATGACAACGGATCTGGAGTTGCAGCCACAATCGAGCTTGCAAAAGCCTTCGCCGGAAAGAACCAGGAAAGGACACTGCGCTTCGTTGCATTTGCCAATGAGGAACCGCCATATTTCTGGACCAGTGGCATGGGCAGCCTTGTCTATGCAAAGTCCTGCAGGGAGAAAAAGGAAAACATAGTCGGCATGTTCAGTCTCGAGACGATAGGCTATTATTCAGATGCGGAAGGCAGCCAGAACTATCCCTATCCGATCAATTATTTCTATCCTTCAAAGGGGAATTTCATAGGTTTTGTCTCAAATGTCCCATCAATGTCGTTGCTTAAGAAATCACTCCGCTCCTTCCGTAAAAACTCGAAATTACCTTCGGAAGGGGCTGCGCTTCCAGGAGATCTGCCCGGCGTCGGATGGTCGGATCACTGGTCATTCTGGCAAATGGGCTATCCAGGCGTGATGGTCACAGATACCGCAACTTACAGATATCCCTATTATCATACGTGCAAGGACAATCCTGAAAAGCTTGACTATGATAAGATGGCGAAGGTTGTCAGGGGCATGGAATTTGTGCTGGGGGATCTGGCGAATGAAGCAAGATAAGAGCTTGTTTGAATTTTGGAATTTGGAGATTGGAATTTAAAATTAGCGAAGAGAATACAACCGTCTTCGCTAATTTTTCAGCTGGGCATCCTTGAAGATATGCTTGAAAATATCCAGGATTTCCCTGTTGTCGGATGCGGAAAGTATGTTCATACGGTTCTCCTCATTGCGGAATCCGCGGACGATGTTCCTCAGAATCTGGACCTGCGAGTCCTCGTTGGTGAGAGGTGTCAGGATCAGGAAAATATGTGTGGCCGGCTTGCCATCGGGCGAGTTCCATTCGATCCCGTTCTCGGACCTTCCGAAGACAATTGCCGGTTTCATGATGTTCTTGAGCCTTGCATGCGGAACTGCGATGCCGTCCTCGAGGCCTGTGCTCATCTCGTCCTCCCTTTTCTTGACAATCGCGAAGAGATCCTTTTCGTCCATCTGGATTGCGGCGGCACCGTTGGCGCAGAGTTCGGCCAGCGCGGAATCCTTGTCGTTCATGCGCAGTGAGGGAATGATGTTTTCCCTGGAGAAGAATTCAAGGAAGCTTACCTGCTTCCTGATCTTGAGAGCCCAGGCGATAAGCGGACCCAGCGCGATCGAGGATGCGATAGTTCCGAAAATTATCGACACGAACACGGTTTCGCTGATCAGTTTGTTATGGAACGCTATCATGCTTACCACGATCTGCATTTCGCCGCCGGCCACGTGCGACAGGGATATCAGGAGGAAATTGGAACGCGGCTGCTTCGTGAACATGACACCCAGCCAGGCTCCGGCGAAACGTCCCAGTACGCCGATGACGAACACGAATCCTGCGAGCATCCAGTTGAAGTTCTTGAGCACGTCGATGTTGAGCCCGATCGTCGCGAAGAACAGGGGTACGAAGATGGAGAAGACCATCTGCGAGATGACATGCCGGGTCTTTTCAGAAAGGGATTTCGCCTCTCCGGCCATTATTCCGGCGATGAAAAAACCGAAGAGTGCGTTTATGCCGATAAGTGAAGTCAGTGCGCCGCATGCAAGGCCGAGCATGACGATGAACGTAAGTGAGGAGCTGGGCTCGGGAAGCTTGGCCTTCTGGATATTTGAAATGATCTTGTCGGTGAAAAGCCTGCCATATGAAAGACAGAATACGGTAAACCCCGTAGTAGCCAGGATTATGACTGCGGCGTTCCCGAAGTTCACCTGGGAGGTCATGAAAAATCCGAGTATCAGGGTGAACGCCACCCATCCGAGGATGTCGTTGACTGTCAGGGCTGACATTATCAGGAAGCCCAGATCGGTCTTATAGAGGTTGAAGTTGCGCAGGACACGGGCCGTGACGGGCAGCGCGCTGACGGTCATTACCGCGGAAACGAAGAGCGCGAACATGATTTTCTTGTTCGGATCCCCGATGTATTCGTCCGGAATGTAAAGGCATAGGACGAATGCTATGACCATGGGCACGATGAGCCCTGTTATTGCGATTATAAGGGCATCGCTCCTCTGGCGCCAGGCGCTTGAAAAGTCGAGTTCAAGCCCGGTGTCCAGAAGGAAGAAGAGTATGCCGATCCAGGCGACAGTCTCAAGCATGCTTTTCTGGATATCGTTGTCCGGGAACAGGATGCCATGCAGTTCCGGAAAGAATCTTCCGAGGATGCTGGGGCCGAGAACGACACCGACCAGGATTTCCGCGACGATTGCCGGCTGTCCCCTTCTCCTGAGCATTTCGCCGAACAGCTTGGAAAGACCGAGAAGTATGAATATCTCGATCAGGAAGATGATGATGTTCTGTTCGTTAAGACTTGCCATAAATCCTTGAGGTAATTTCAAAAGTAGTCAGAATTCAGGAGTCAGGATTCAGAATAAATTCGGATTTGAGTTCGAATTTCATTCTGAATTCTGGATTCTGTCTTCTGAATTCCTGCAAAACGCGAGTTTTGCAATTGACTCTCCTTACTATAACCCGTTTCCATTAGGAAAAAACTTGTTTATATGGTGTTTCCAGTATAATTTATGCCCTGATAGGACGTAGTATTCATAGGAAGATGAACCAATGGAGTACGTGAATCCCATGAAAACAAGAAAAAACCAGGACGGGCAGGCGATCGTGGAAATGACGGTTGGCCTTGTTGGCATGGCAGCCGTACTATGCGGATTCATCCTGGTCGCGAATCTTACGACCTCCAATATTGAAAACGTGCTTTCTGCAAGAGGGACAGCCGACGAGAATGGGAACATGGGCACGATCGGGGACAACGGGGATGCGATAATCTCCTGGGATGCGGGGAACGACAATTATCAATACAGCCCTGATGATGTAGCCATGAAAGGCACGTCCGAGGATCCCAATAACTTCAAAGGACAGCTCGTTGTCCAAAATCCCGACGCCAACACTTTTAACCTCGACTCATCTCCGTCATATATTGACAGCGAAAATAGCGTCAAAAGCCTTCCGGACACTTCGCTTTTCCTGAGTGCCGCCAACCTCATAGCAGGGAGCAACTCCATGAACGTCTCGATCGATGAGATGCCTCTGGTAAGCGCTCTTTTCCTTGACAATTCAAGCATCAGTTCGATACTTCTCCAGGATACCCTGTATATGCCGTATATGTCGGACTTCTGAACTCGAATTTACTTTTTCGCGGCGTATGCTATTTTCAGAAGTTCCATAAATTCAAAATCAAATGGAAAACATATGGACCCTGAAAAAAAGATAATGTCGATGGCTGGGGCGCTCTCCTGGAGGAAAAGCCTCCGCAGATCCGGGAAAAAGCTTGTCGTGACCAACGGATGCTTTGATCTTCTGCACCGCGGACATGCGGAATATCTCTCAAGAGCCAGAAACTTTGGAGACGTACTTCTTGTTTTCATAAATTCCGATTCGTCGGTAAGGAAGGTCAAGGGAAGAAACCGTCCGATAGTGAATGAGAACGACCGCGCCTTTCTTCTTGCCAGCCTTGCCTGCGTCGATGCGGTCGTCGTATTCGGAACCTCCGACTGCGTTGGGCTGTTTAAAAAAATCAGGCCCGCCATATATGTCAAGGGCGGAGACTACGATATCGACAGCATAGTCCAGGAGGAGAGGGTAGTATTAGAATCAGTCGGGGCGGATATAAAATTCATCAAGTTCGTGCCTGGCCTTTCAACTACCGATATCCTGAGAAAAATATCCAAAGGATGACCGACGTCTGACCGTTATCTACTTCCTGGCGTTTATCGAGCGGATATGCCTGTTTCCAAGGATCTTTTCATTTGTCCATTTCCCAGTCACCGCTGAAATCCGATGATACAATGTCACCCTTTATCTTTACAGAACCTTTCATGGTTCCCAGAGCCCTTTTGGCCCCCTTGTTTCTAAGCGGTTCAATCCTGGCTACAGGAACTCCCCTCAGGGTAATCACAAGCGGTTGTCTGGTCCTGTTGACATTCTTTACCACGCGTATGCATTTTGCCTTGAATTCGGAAATAACCATCGTTTCCATGACAGCCTCGTATAATAAATGTTTCCCTCGATTAATGTAACTGGGTCATATGACTAGGGCAAGTCAATATCGGGGAGAAAAAGGATCATTTCGCTTCGTGTTCGGCTATTTTCTTCCTGACAGTTTCAGGATCAAGATCAGGATTCCAGGTTTCAGCTGCGATCTTCCAGAACTTCAAGGCGTTATCCTTGTCGCCCATGGCGCTATAGATGTCGCCGGCATGGTCGGCGATCACGGCATCAGGAGAGACTCCCTTGGAGTGGATGAGTGAATCATCAATGTATCTTTTCGCTTCTTTCAGGTCTCCTTTCCTATAGAGGACCCATGCCAGGCTGTCGAGAAACGCGGAGTTTTCGCTGTCTGAATCAACTGCTATCCTTATAAGTTTCTCAGCATAGTCGAGTTCCTTGTTCTTGTCGGCGAGCAGGTATCCGAGAAAGTTTGCGGTCTCGGGATCCTCAGGATTCCTCTTGACCTCGCGTTCGAGTATTTTAACCGTCCTGTCGAAGAGGCCGGCCTTGTCGCAGAGGGCCGCGAAGGACAGGTAGAAGTCAGCTGAAAGATAGTCGACATGCTTCTGGTCCATGGCCATTTTTTCGGCGGCCTCCATGGCGTTGACGGCTTCCTTGTATTTGAGCTGGTTCCTGTAGCAGACCGCCGCCATGAACCTGGATTCGGGCATGTCCTTTATCTTTTCTAGCTTGTATATGGCCTTGTCGAACTTGCCAAGTTCGTAATAGCAGATCCCGAGCTGGTAGAGGGCCAGCGACGTGTAGACTGAATCGGGTTCCAGCAGGATCATCCATTCGAACGATTTTGCGGATTCCGCGTAGTTCCTCATCATCATCTGGGAGTGTCCGAGCTCGTAATAGTAGTATGTCTCAGAATTGTTCCTTTCCGTCAGAAGCTTCCATATCCTGGATGAAATCCCGAACTGTCCGTTCTGGCTGTAGACATTCCCCAGAAGCCTCAGGAGATATTCGTTTTCTGGCTGCGAGATCATCGTCCAGAGGATGATGCGCTCGGAATTTTCAAAGAGGCCGTACCGCTTGTTTATCTCGAGTATTGGAAGAAGCTCGACGGCTGGAGGGGGTTTTATTTTCCTGTCCTTCGGATTCATGAGATCGTTCCATATCCGTTCGCAGGCCTCAAGGTTCTGATCCATTTTTTTCCTGAACCTGCGCTTGGTCCAGCCGGAAAAGAAGCCGTCTTCGCCCTGGTCCGCCCTGAGCGAGAAGAACTCGGCGGCAGAACGCCTCGTCCTGAAATCATCCGCCAGCATCTTGTCGTCCAGCACCGTGTCATACATCGCTTCACCCTCGGAGAACATTTTCTGTCTTCCGTATAGTTCCGAAAGGCTGCCAATCAGATTCTGGCAGGATGTGATGGTCTTTGGATCGTTGTCCACCGGAAATTTCATGTAACTGAAAGTTTTGGCGAGTATCTCCGTGGCTTCCGCGTCCTTTTTGAGGAATATCATGGCGGATGCGACAGACAGATTCACGTCTATCGCCTCCGGATGCGCCTTGGCGATCGGGAGGAAGCTGTCGATGCATTCCTGATATTGCCTGTCCTTGAACCATTCGCTTATGAGTATTGCGATGGGAAACCGCGCATCGGGATTTTTAATTACCGAATCCAGGAAGAACTTTTTGGATATGGAGGTGGGCTTGTCCTCCTCCAGAACCATCAGATATCCGACCGCGAAATCGGCAAGCGACTTTGCAAACTCGTCGGTCTCGTGGGGAAGGAATGAGCGCAGCTCCAAGGTCTCGGGCCTGTTGAGGACGTCGGAATCAATATCGATTTCGGCAAGACATACGAAGCTTGCGGCAAGAAAAAAAATAAATAGGGCTGACTTTGTCATTTCAAAGCTTCTCAGGTGGTACGTATTCAGTAAACTATGTCGTTTACTTAATCCGTACTAAAAATAATATGCAAAATCATTCTTCTTATGATTTATTAGGTGTAAATATTCACTGAAGGACATACTTCAGTGAATATTTACCTCAGGTGAAAAAGGAAAAACCCCGGAAGCCGCTGTTACCGGCTCCGGGATATGTTTTCTAAGATCCCAGATTCGCCTTAAGATTTCTTATGGCGGTTTGCGCGAAGCAGTTTTCTGCGCTTATGTTTCGAGATCTTCTTCCTGCGTTTTTTTCTAAGATTGCCCATTAGATTGCTTTCCCTTTGTTAAAAAGATTTAAGTTATTAAAATTAATATGTAAAGGGCAGGATGCAAGCCTGATATCGAAAAATGGACACTCAAAAAAACAAGATCTCATCGTTGAACGCGCCAGCGCTCATATTGTGCGCCATCATCATCGCCGTCGCCGCAGTATCGTATCTCCGCAGCAACCAGGAAAAGGTTTTCCCGCAGCAGGTGATGGGACCGCAGAAAACTGACTTCATACAGTGGATCGAGGCAGTCAAGGCCGGGGAAGAGGGAAAGGCCATCCCTTATGCGGCCAGAATCTGCGGAGGATGCGACTTGAAGAAGATTCCGGACCCGGATTACCTTAAGCTTGCTGAGGGCATGAAATGCAGCACTATGGTTTTCGACGCCCCTTTCGGGAAAAACGATTTTCTGGGCTGGAAGGACGCCTTTGCCGTCAGGAAATTCATCTCTGACAGCAATATAAGGTCCGGTGCGGATGAAATTGAAAAAATCGCGCAGGCGGTAATAGGCAAATTGGAATGCCGTCCGACAGCGGAAGGGAAGTTACAGGCCCGTTCAGTCGCCGAGATTCTCGAAAGGGGATACGGGAACACCCATGAGATAACCAGAGTCCTTTGTGATGCGGTATACCAGTCGGGATATGATGTGATGACAGTATCGATATTCGACGAAACCAGGAATGTGATCCACCTGTTGTGCGAGATCCGCGGGAAAAACCAGGCGTATGTCGCCGATGTCAGATTCAAGAGGACATGGAAAGACATGACATTTGAGAAGCTTATGCAGGACGCTTCGCTCACGGCGGGCGTATGGACTGACAATATTGCGAAGTCCGCAAAGAACCATGTCTACGGTCTTCCGGCAGAGGTTCAGGACTACAAGGTCTACAACCAGGATCTTGGGAAGGCGCTGTCCTCGTCGGAGTTTTCGGGTTCAGTCCGTCTGGGAGAGGATCCGAGGGGAAGGATTGAGAAATACCTCTCAAATTTTGAATCTCCCGAGAAAGTTCAGATCACATATTGGAGGTATCCGTTCATAGTCCTCATGTCGCAGCCTGATTTTCCTGCCGGCTGGAAGCTGAACATTGAAAAAGCCATGGAACAGCAATAAAAAAACATTTATTGTTTAGAATTTTCAGTTTACTGCATTATTATACGTTTGTCATTCGACGGAATTGTCATCAATAGATTTAAATTTAGGATAAATTAATGAACAGAATCAGAAGCAATTCCTACAAGGAAGCCGGAGTTGACATCGATCTCGCCGGTGAACTTCTAGGCAGGATGAAGAAGAAGCTTTCAAAGGCGCGCCGCCCGGAAATGCTCGCCCCTATCGGCGGATTTGGCGGACTTTTCAAGCTGGACCTGAAAAAATACAAGAGCCCGATCCTGGTATCCAGCGTGGACGGTGTCGGAACAAAGC
>JANYBI010000435.1 GCA_025360875.1 Lentisphaerota bacterium | reverse complement strand
GGTTCACCGCCGGTTATCACAATATGAGCAAGACCCATTTCATCCGCCTGTCGGGAAAGTTCCTTTACATCCGGTATTGTAAAATATCTGCCATCTTTTTTCCCCTGGAATTTTTTGACGGAGCAGTGATCACATTTGAAGTTGCAAGTGTAATCATACTGAAACTGTAGGATGGCTATGCTCTCGCCCTTTTTCACCTTCTCGTCATACTTCATTATTTTCTCGTATACGTAGGGCTTCTCCTTCTTCAGGAGTTCCCTCTTGTTTACTTCGGCAGGGTTCAGTTTAGTTTTTTCTGTTTGCATATCAATCCTCTTCTATTGTCAAGGAATTCCCGGTAAATTTCGTGTACTGACAGTATGTTTGACGGGCAGCAGTCATGCCACGCCCATTCCCCTTTTTTAGGCACTCCACTGCTGTATTTCAATCCCCTGTCCAAAAGGGTAGCCAATTTGCATTTGTATAACAGCGATATTCCATGCCCACGGTTCTTTCTCGTAGGATGAATGTATTCGTTCAATGCAAGAAGGATATGATCGGTTTTGATTTCCGCTCCTAACTCAGTTCTTGCGACAGCATTGATCCTTTCCGATATCTTCTCCTTGTATCTTATTATCCCTCCTGGTATATGCCATCCCGCTTTATAATATCCGTCATCCCTCCATGTCAACAAGGTCTGACTTCTCCTGTTCCTTATCAGTAAGTCAACATTAATCAGGGGAGTGAGCCTGCTTACAAAAAGAAAGACATCCTCCGGCAACCCCGCAGACGGATCCGCAATTGAAGTGGAAATCATATCAATGGCTTTCTGAGTAGTCATCTAGTTCTTCTTGCTCTTTGTAAAGCTGTCCATAAAATCAGGATTTGTCAACTTGCAAATATCAATAATCGCTTGGACTTGCTTGTGGTTTGCCTGAATCTGGGACTGAATCTGTGTCAGATATACGGGAACTGCCACGACCACAGCGCTAATCCCTTCTTTGTCGATGATGTCAGGAGAATTGATTGTGCTGCCGTACAAGTCCATCTTTCTTTTGCTTTCGGAGCTGTCAACCGGGAACACGGAAGAGTTGCGCATAATGACGGAATTCTTGAACAGGTTAGATGAATGGTAGTTTATACCCCAGATTGCAAGTTTTCCGAAGCGCTTAAGCAGTTTGCCGATATTGGTTTCGATGTTTTTTCGGAGCTCAGGGAAAAGGGGGACATTGTACTTCTGACCGCATTTCGCGCAAGGAATGAAGTTCATAGTGAAGAGCTTGATATTGTCCCACTCGTTCTCTTTTCCGCAGACAATGCATTTTCCGGACATCCCTATGCGACCTGACGCGCATTCAATCTTGGTGATTTCCGGGGAGGCGACGACCTTGGTAGCTGCAATCGGAGCCTCCATGAAATTCCCAAGCAGTTCAGTCATTTCGCTGTCCGAAAGCTTGGAGACGTTCACCTGTGGGCAGCCGAGTTTCAGGAATTTGACCCTGTCTGTTATTATCCCTTTCTCGCAGGCGTATTTGTAAAGGTATGTTCCGGGATAAACGGTGATGAGGTTAAGGGTTATCCTGTATTCTGAGTGCTCTCGCCACCACTTCAACGTATTGCTCGCGGTTTCATATGTTTCCGCTATATCGCCGAATATGAACGCACCCTCGAAAGATATTCCCGCATCATACACGATTTTCAGCGTCCGCTCGATCTGCTCTACCGTCGTGCCTTTCCTCATGCTTTTCAGAATCCGGTTATCAGCGCTTTCAAGGCCGAAGGACATGACACGGCATCCGCCCTCCCTTATGATGGCGATAATCTCGGGCGTTATGTCGTCCACCCTGAACTGCGCCCACCAGCTGATATTGTACTTTCTTATCCTGTCGCAGAATTCCTTGACCCGCTTGATGTCCCTCGCAAAAAGCTCGTCCGCCATGCAGACGAACTCAATCTTGTATTTCGCCATCATATGATCGAGATCTTCGAAGAAGTTGTCCAAAGACCTCTGCCGGTATTTCTTCCCGGCGCTATGGAAACAGAACGTGCAGTTATAGGGGCATGACCGGCTCGCGAGCATGAAAACTGTTCTGCCGACATTCAGCCCGCTTATTCCGGGAGGGGCAGACTGCAGATATTTCTCGATTTCAAATCCCTCGTAATCGGGGAATGGAATGGAATCTATGTTTTTGATTTCTGCTCTCAGCTTGTTCCTGATAAATGAATTACCGGACTTGTAGATTATGCCGTTGACATCCGCCAGTTCCATCCTGCCTTCAAGAGCATCGCAGAGTTCGTTGATGGTGTTTTCCCCTTCGCCTATTATGCCGTAATCCGCATATTGGAGCGCTTCCATCGCAGGCTCGGGATCACCGGTGATTATGCCACCTCCGACAATCGTAACAATCTTGCCACTCGCCTTTTTGGCGGTTTCAATCACTTGTCTAACAGTGCCATATTGGAAGGAAAGTCCTCCTGTGGCGACAACATCAATGGTCTTCTCGCATATGATGTCCGTGATAATCTCGGAGGCGTCGCCGGTCTTGTGATTCAGATTTAACGTGGTCACATCATGTCCGGACTTCTTCATGCTTGCCGATATGTACGCAATACCGAGGGGAAATGAATATCCGTCTCCTATATTCTGTATCAGCCTCGGCATCACCAATAGGTATTTCAGTCGCTTCTTGCTGTCGGAGTCTATTTTCCCCATGGGTAAACCTTGTAACCGATTGGTTGTTTTGTTTGAATCGCAGGCGCTATTTCCGGTGCGCCGAAAACCCTGCCGTTGCAGTATTCGCAGGAGTCCAGATATGACTTGTCATAAATGAAGACTCGGATTTTGAGCTTCTTTGATTTCAAGGCGTTTTCAGTTCCACGCCTCAATCCCAGGGAGACATAATCCCCCTTGAAATCGGGGAGGGCGTGCAAACGTGCGGCGTTCGCTGCAAACGGGCACCTGAACAGTTTGCCGTCCGATAATGTGTACGTGTTCCTGGCGCAGCATTCCTCAAACACTCTGCATTGCTCCTCAACCGCACGCTGATGAGGGGTGATGGAAGAGCAGTTTGTCCAGCCGTGCGCCTTCTGGACGTAATACGCTATCCCGTTTCTGTCGAACAGTCCGGACATCTTCGCGATGTTCCTGGAAAGCTTTCCGTAATCCGTGATAAGGACTAGCACTTTTTTGTTACTGAGGCAGTCCAGATTGTCAACTGAGGGAGAAATGGTTCCATTGGTGTAGATAACAACCTTTCTTACTTTCTTCTCCCCGTTGAGCTTCTCGATTATCTCCGGCCATTCCTTGTTCATGAACGGTTCTCCGCCTATAATCCTAAACTCGTTGACCTCGTCAACAAGCACTAGGAACTGGTCAATGGTCTTCATGATGTCATCAGTACTGCAGTCCGACGGCTTCATGTAATACTGCATCAAGTTTGAACAGTCCTTGCACTTCAGCGAGCAGCGCTCTGTTATTATGATATCCACACTACGCATGAACAGTTTTTCCGGATTCAAATAGCTGTCATGGCAGAGGATGCATGTGCTGACTGCGTATTCCGCAAAATCCAGAGGCGCGGAGTATTCATGTTTGGAAAGATCAAACCCCTTGAGCAGAAATCCGCAGTCGTGCCATTTCCGGAAACCCAGCCTGTCGAGCTGGGAAGTAACTTCCTTTATGTCGGCGGAGGATATCAGGAAAACGGCGTTCCCTAACTTTTTCTTCAGGGAAGGCGTGTGTGCAACCTCAATCCCGCATTTTAGGGTGTTTGCCTTGTTTGCATTATTGTCGCAGAAGCATTGCACTTCAATTCCAGCGTCCTTGCACGCATTGTACATGACTTCACCGACAATGCCGGCGCCGAATATCACCAAAGGAAGCTTCTGCTTCTTGATAGAGTCTACTATTATTGATGTCCTCTGTCTTTTCATAGTTATTTCTGCTTTGCGGATCCGTACCTTTTGTGCGCCTTGTACCTGCATACAAGTATTATAAGCCGGACAAGCCTTAATTTCATCAGTAGCGGCAGCAACCTGCTGTCCTTGCCGGTGGGACTGTAATATTTGAGATTGTTCCTGAACTCCGGATCGGAGATTATTTCACTGATTAGATTGCGGATTTTCTTCTTGTTTCCCTCGTTGCACTGTCCGCATAGCCTGACAAACTGTATTATTGAAAGAGAGGTAAATGCATGCCCGACATTGCTATTGTAGTCAGTGCCGGAATTGCATGCCGACAGGAAACTGCCGATGCTGTCCAAAGCCTTCATGTAGCCGAACAGTTTCCATGGATTGCCCGACATGCTCGTTGTCGCGGACAAGTAGTTTCCATGAACAACATGGGTGCATACCGGATCTTTCATGAAATAAACTTTGCTCGCATGCTTCAGGTACTCATAGTTGAATGCCACGTCTTCAAATGTGAACAGTTCAGGATCAAAAGACAGCCGGTTCTCCCTGATTACCGAAGCCTTGAACAGACGGCCCCATGAATATGCAAACAGAGTCGCCCTGTTCGGGGTCTTCAAATACGTCAACGCATAGTTCATAAGGTCATTAGTCATCATCATCTTGTCGGATTCGAACGCACCCTTATGCCCGGGGCCATAGGCGTTGTTGCTGAGCGTCCTGAAATTGCCGATTACCATGTCCGCACCGTGTTCCCGGTACTTGCCCGCTAGCATGCTCAACGCATTCGGCTCCAGAAAGTCATCGGAATCGAGGAACATTATCAGTTCACCGCCGGAGTTCGAAAGCCCGATGTTCCTCGCGGATGAAGGGCCTCTGTTTGAGTTGTGGAACACCTTTATCCTGGCATCATCCTGCGCATACTTGTCACATAATTCTCCGCTACCGTCAGTTGAACCGTCGTCAATCAGTATGATTTCAACGTCTTTACAGGACTGCAATGTGATGCTGTCAACGCATTTGCTGAGATAGTCTTTACTATTGTATACCGGGACGATGACAGAAATCATTTGCTGTTTTCCTGATTAACGCTGTTCCTTGGCAGTGATGGAATCCCCAATCAGTGTGCAGATGTCAATTATCTTTTTTACCCCTTTGTGGTTTTCCTTGACCTGGCAGGAGATTTGCCCTCCGTGCGACGGGACGGAAATTATTACAACCGGTATAGTTTCCTTGTCCAATATCGAAGGGGCGTATATTTGCTTACCGTGCAGCGGCATCAGCCTTTTGCTGTCCGATATGTCTATGGGGAAAACATTCTTGTTGTGGATCAGCTTCAGATCCCTGAGGAGATCCATTGCAGGCAAAGTCATTCCCCAGATTGCTACTTTGCCGTATTTGTCGAGCAACAGCGAGATGTTCCTTTCAAGGTTCTCCTTTATTTTCCCAGGGAAGGGGATGGCGAACTTCTGTCCGCAATGCACGCAGTTGATGTAGTCGATGGCGAACAGCTTGACATTCTCCCACGTATTCTTCGTTGAGCATTTCGGGCAGATTCCGGAAACGTTTTCCCTTCCCTTCACTGGATCGATGCTAATCAGTTCGACCTTTTCCAGGCTGTTCACCTTGGTGGATTCAGAAATCTGGCGCACGACTTCGGAAAACTCGGCGTCATTCAGTTTCGAAATATTGACCTGCGGACAGCCGTCCTTAAGGTATTTTACCGGATCGCTGATGATTCCAGACTTGCATGCCTGCTTGTAGATTTGCGATCCCGGGAAAGGCTTAAGCAGGGTCAGATGCACATGGTATTCCGAATGTGCGTGCCACCAGTCCAGGGTTTTCCGGGCTGTCTCCATCGTTTCTTCGACATCCCCGAATATGAAGCATCCGAACATCGGGATTCCGGTTTCATAGACCATCTTGAGGACGGATTCGGTCTGCTCAATGGTAATTCCCTTGCGCATGCTTTTGAGGATGCGGTTGTCGGCGCTCTCAAGCCCGAAGAACATTGTCCCGATCCCACTGTCTTTGAGAATCGCAAGCAGCTCGGGATTGACCTTGTCAATCCTGAAATCGGCATACCATCGGATATTGTACTTCTTGATGCGCTCACAGAACTCCTTTGCCTGGTCAAGATCAGGGGCGAACAACTCGTCGGACAGCGAAATGTATTCGATATTGTAATTGGAAATCAGATAGTCCAGTTCGGCGAAGAAATCATCCAGCGAACGCTTACGGTATTTTTTCCCGTTCGTGTGGAAACAGAAAGTGCATCTGAACGGGCATGATCTGCTTCCAAGCATGCAGATCATTCTTTTTCCGCTGACTCCTGCAAATTCGGCCGGTGGCAGATCAAGGTACTTATCTACATCAAACCCATTGTAATCCGGCCACGGTATCGAGTCAATATCCTCTATGTCCCTGCGTGAATTTGTAAGCCTATATGTGTCCCTGTCTTTATACACCAGTCCATCCACGGTAGAAATATCGGTACCGTTCTCCAAAGCGGATGCAAGTTCGCACACTGTCGCTTCACCTTCACCAATCACGCCATAATCCACATATTCCAGCGCTTCCATAGCTGTTACAGGATCAGCGGATATGATCCCCCCGCCAATTACTGTAACTCAAGAGTACCGATTTCTTGCTTTCAAGAAGCAGACTCTTTATCCGTTAATTTAGCCAGTTCGAGCGACAAGTCAACAAGCTCGAGACTCATCTCCTTGAAGTCCCGATAGTTTTCCGTTTGGCGCTTTACCTCC
>JANYBI010000407.1 GCA_025360875.1 Lentisphaerota bacterium | reverse complement strand
TTCCAGGCCACGGGAGTGGCTATACCGTCAGCCATCAGGTTTGCCTGAAAAGGGAGGGATTTGTAATGCCAACAAATTTCCGACCGCATTTAAGTCGTTGATTATGAACAACTCGGTTTTTGAAAGTGTTTAAAACGAGTTTGATCAAATCCCCGTTTGAAGTTGTGCCCGCAGAAACTGAATGGAACAGGTAGGGCATGTAAATTTCCAGAAAGGAGCTTTGCTCCTTTGGAAATTTACTTATACAGCCCCGGGGCGATGTCGAGGACCATTCTTTTGGGGCCGACAAGCGAGATTCCCTTCTTGCAGGCCCACCTGTCGGTCCTTTTCAGTCCCTGGACGGTATCGCCATCAATGATGACGTTCCCGCTGTCAAAGAGATAGTAGGCAGTATTGAACAGGATGTTTGAGATATCCTTGGGATTGTATCTTTTGAAACTGCACTGCACATCGTTTAGTCCGATGGCATTCAAACCTATGGTATCCATGACCATGTCGTCGCTGTCATGGATCTTGAAGAATCGCACATTGATGAATCCGTAGAGCTTGTCAGGGGAAGGTTCGCAGAATGAATAGACATAATTTTCAGGCTTAGCGAACTGCTGGGTCATCTGGAAATGGACTGCGCTGCATCCTATTTTCTCCACAATCCCCCTTAGGACGTTCCTGAGCAGGCCTACCCTTGCGTTATAGGGGATCTTATCCGAATATTCGTCATATATCTTAAATATGAGGGTGCAGTTCTGGATAGTCTCCTTGGCGGTACGCCAGCTCCAGCTCTGCCTGAACGATGAAGCATATTCCAGAAGGCTTTCCCGGTCGAACGGCATCTGCTCCATGCAGATCCTGATCCTGCACGAAGGATTTTCAAGATCACCTGCGGAGAGAACTGTTTTTTCAGTCTCCGAAAAAGTGTCTATTTCAGGATTTGAAGTGTATTTCTTGAGGGATTCAAGAAGGATATCCTTGTTCAGTTCCGGCTTTTTCTCAAAGAAAAGATCTATGACGTAAGGCTGCGCTTCTTCCTTCTGGATTTCCTGACCGGCTTTACCACCGCTAGATTTCTCTTCCATTTTTCCAACCCCTGGTGAATCTTGAAATTTCAAATCATAATATAGATTAAGTCCGCGATAATCCCAGCTGGAATATCAAGATTTTGCGAGAACCGTCCTACTTCTCCACATTGAATTCCAATGTCACAACGGCCTTTACGGTCTTGTCTATTGTCGAGGTGTCATACTGTCCCGAGTCTGAAACATCCGTGGAATCCAGCGGTGTTATCTGGAAGACACCCTGCGCCGCCGAGTTGAGCAGGCCCACTTTTCCATTGCTGTTACCTGCAAGTATTTTCGCGCGCTCGTACCCGTTGGCGGTAGCCTTTCCCAGCAGTTTCATCTTGATGTCCTCAATTTCGACATTGACATATTCAGGCGGGAAAGACGAAATCTGGATTCCATTCCTTATTAGCTCGGTCACGCTTTTTGAGACCTTCTCGACAAGCTTCACGTCTGCCGTCCTTACCTCGAAAACCTGCGACAGGATATAGTTTTCCAGGGTGTTCGTCCTCTGCCCCTTATCATTCATCTTGTACTCGCAGTCCGTCACAATGGATTTGATGGACACAGCGGCTTCCAGAACTTCTGCGTTCTTAAGATATTCCCGTACGGCATTCTTTGATTTATCAAGTTCGTCATAGCATTTGCGCAAATCTGCCGACTTCGCGCGGATCTCGCAGCGCCATGTCGCATGGTTCGAGACAATCTTCTCCTCCGCAAGCCCTTTTACACGGATAATGTTGGCCTGTTTCACCTTCACTACGGCATTGGACACCATCTGGGAAGAGAGGAATATCCCCAGCGCCAGCGAGGCGCCTAGGAGAAACATTCCAATTCCGGTCGGACTGATAAATCTTTTCATTATGCAAACTTTCTTATGTTAATGATTTCCATTTCAAATTCATTTTAAAAACTCCGTTTCACCCATTCACCGTTTCAACGGAATTCTCACTCCTGCGGTTTCTCAGGCAGCTTCGGTATCCTGAGCTTCTGACCTATCTGCAGGTTCTCCGATGTGAGGGTATCCTTGTTCGCATCAAAGATGAGCTTGAAATACTTGATGTCACCGTAGATGTCCTTGGATATTTTCGACAGGGTATCTCCGCTCTTCACGACATAGGAATCCGGCAGT
>JANYBI010000400.1 GCA_025360875.1 Lentisphaerota bacterium | reverse complement strand
CCGGAGAATTTTTTTATTGTGAAAAACAAAATCAAACCAATAAAGAGCAAAGAAGGAATCCCATGAGAGAGCCGAATTTCGACAATATGCTCAAAGTCCTCGAAAGAAAACAACCTTCAAGACCGACCCTCTTCGAATTCTTCCTCAACACCCCGCTCATCGAAAGACTGACCGGTGAAAAGGTTGCGGCAACCTGGGGCAGTGTCGACTACAAGAGACATAACATGCATGCATATCACAAGGCCGGATATGACTACGTCACGATCAACACCGGATTTGGTTTCAAGAGGGCCGACGTCCACCGCGAAAAATCCATCTCCCTGAATGACGGATTCATGATTACCGACCGGAAAAGTTTCGAGGCGTATCCATGGCAGAAACCCGATGAGTTCGACTATTCCGATATCGACCTCCTCGCCAAGGAGCTTCCGAAGGGAATGAAGTTCATCTCCTGCTGTCCGGGAGGCGTGCTTGAGAACCTGATCTCGCTGGTCGGCTATGACAACCTCTGCTTCATGCTGCTCGATGATCCCGGACTCGTCCAGGAAATTGTCGACGCGATTGGAATCCGTCTGGCGAGGCATTGCGAGATTTTCGCGCTGTTCAAGTCGGTGGGCGCGATGATTTCCAATGATGACTGGGGTTTCAAGACCCAGCCCATGCTGAGCCCGGATGACATGCGGAAATACATCATTCCGTGGCACAGGAAGATCGTCCAGATCATCCATAAATCAGGCCGTCCTGCAATCCTCCACTCCTGCGGCAACCTGGAGGAAATAATGGGTGACATCGTCGACGATATCGGATACGATGCCAAACATTCCTATGAAGACACGATCATTCCCGTCGAGGATGCCTACGAAAAATGGGGAAGCCGCATTGCCATACTCGGCGGAATTGACGTGGATTTCATCTGCAGGAATAGTCCTGACGCCGTCCGCGAAAGAAGCCGCAAGATGCTGAAACGCGCGGAAAGCAGGGGCGGCTACGCCCTGGGCTCCGGCAACAGCATCCCCGAATACGTTCCGCAGGAAGCGTATCTGGCGATGATCTCCGCGGCGATGGAGTAGGCCATCCCATGGCTGGCTGGATGGATTGGATCAGCGTGTTCTGGAAAAGGCTTCCTTGATGGTGCGTTCGATCCTGTCGACTTCCTCATCCGTCAGTTCCGCAAACTCTTTCCGACGGCGTTTTTTGGGGAGAACCCCATTGTTCTGCCTGATGAAGAGGATAAGGCTTTTTGCCATGTTGTCAGGTATGTCGACGAGGCTGTTGATTCCGGCCATCGCCTTGTCGTGGCATTTCAGATAATTCAGTTCATCAGGAAGGTCTTTTTCTATGGTCTCAGTGATGCAGGAATAAAGGAATTCGCATTCCTCCGTGCAGTCGAAATAGCTATACAGGTCGCGGGTGTCGTTCAGCACCTTGACGTTCTTATTTCCCGTATTTTCCCATCGGATGAAATTCATAAGGGGAAGGGAATGCCTCCGCAGTACCTGCCGGTACTCGTCTATGGATTTCAGCATTGAGGAGGAAATCGGAAAGACAAGGCCGGGAGGAGAAAATTTCCTGTCCGCAAGAACATGATGCAGCAGATACCGGTGCAACCTTCCATTGCCGTCCTCCAGAGGATGGACATATACGAATCCGAAAGCCACTGCGGCCGCATGCAGCACCGGATCAAGACCGTCGGCAGACAAGGCGCTGTCGGCCGCGGCAATTGCTTCCACCAGGGGATCCAGATCATCCGATCTGGCGCCAATGAATTCAGGCAGAGGATTGTTTTCGGCATCCCGTTCCCCTAGGAAAACCCCCTCTTTCCTCATACCCATGTGCGTAAAACGGCTGTCTTCAATGATGATTTTCTGAAGCCGGACAATCTCCTCCTTGGTGACCGGAAATTTCCCTGCCTGCAAAACTGCCTTTCCCCAGCGCTCTATCCTGTTCGCCGATACACGCTCACCCTCTATGGCAAAGCTCGCCTTGCTGTCCGCCAGAAGCATGAAACTCGCCGCTCTGGAGACAAGGCTCCTGCTGACTTTCCCGATTACCGCATCAACCTTATCCCTGATAGCGGACCGGACAAACTTCTCCAGCAACGGCGTCCTGCGTATGGTTGGTGAAAAGAGCCTGGAGCCCAGCAGATTGTTCATGATGCGGTGGCGCTTCGAATAAACACCCCGGCCAGTGAAATAGTTCTCCGGATCCAGGAGAGGAATTGTCAGGCATTTCGGGCAGTCCGGAATCTTCAACCTGGTCTCACCGAGCCATTCATAAAGGAACCAGATCTTTCTGGCGTAGATTCCGGTGGGGCTTGACAAAACGTATTTTTCTATCGCTCTCCGTGGCAGGGAATCCAGAATCCGTTTCAGGCTCAGCAGGTCGAAATCCTCATGTTTCAGCGCGAAGACAAGGTGGTCAAAATCTCCATCTCCTGGCCAGTACCTTTTGTCAAAAACCTTGAAGGCTCCTTCCACGGCAGTATTTCCCAATATGTGCCTTCCGGACACGCAGGAAGGGGATCTGACATGGCTCTGGACGGCATATTTGTCGACTAGGCGGGAATATCCTGCAGGCGAGGTGCCTTCAGGAATGCGTTCATCCTGGAATATCCTGTCCGCCATAATAATCCTCCGTATGTCGAAAAATCCTCACGCGTATCGAAAAACGCCATATAATACATCATTGTATCGAAAATTGCAAACCAGATAGTTCGAACTGATAAGATTGCCGGCTGGACTGGCAGTAAATCCATGAAATTGAAAAAAGTTAGAGGGGAATACGGGATCTTGAACCATAAATGAAAATTTACAGTTTCAAAATGTACAACTGCTACAGGAAGCAATTGCGTAGGATTTTCTGGATATATTGAATTTAATTCCCCGTCTTCCATCGGAGCGCCGGCATCTTGCCGGCAATGTAGCACAGGCCCTGGTCGCCTGTGTCGCCGACAAAGTCTTGTCAGCCACAAGATGGCGGTTAAACGTCTCGCCCGGGCAGTGTAGCACTTATATAGAAACTCGAAGTTTTATAATGTATAATTTCAGCTGTGCTTAATTAGGTTTTAGTCCGCATAAAAACATGATATAAGATGCTAATATTGCAATACGCAGTCTATAATATGAGTGTGCATCATGATGAGTATGGTGCCAGGCCCAGTAAGAAAACCAGGCCCAGTAAGAAAAGTCGCGACGGACGTGAGCCCAGCAGTATGCGAGAAGGGCCAGTCCGTATTTTGCCAGGACCTTGTAGGCGGAATATCTGTCCACATTCAGTTTCTTCATTTCCGCCTCGGCAAATGCTACCGGCGCTTCCCCGAGCTTCATCTTTTCCGTATCCCGGCTGCTCAGGCTGAAAAGCGTTTTGAGGGGGACGGACGCGGCTCTCGTCGGGTCGAGGACGAACGCCACTATCTTTTCCGACCTGAACGCCCACATGTACCAGAGCTTTCCGTATTCATCCAGGAAACCATGCGTCAATGGGTATATTGAAAAAATATTAGTTTTTTTTGGGGGGGGGGAGTTT
>JANYBI010000369.1 GCA_025360875.1 Lentisphaerota bacterium | reverse complement strand
AGGACCCGCGGCACTGACGTCAACATCGCGATATCCCAGAAAACAAAATTATATAAGTCCGGCAAAAAGACTGTTCTTGATCTGTTTTGTGCAGCAGGCGATTTTGATGCGGACAAGGCGGTATCGGCCGTCAACGAGGCTTGTGACGCAGGTTATGACAAATGCCTTGCCAGGCATGTTAAAGCCTGGAATGTCAAGTTCAAGGATACCTGGGTGGACTTCGATGAGAACCCGGCCATTGTGCAGGGATTCAATTTCGGACAGATGCATCTCAATATGGCTGTCGACAGCGTCTGGACACAGACCGGGGTGCCTATCAAAGGTCTTACCGGGCACGGTTACAGGTTTGCAGTTTTCTGGGACATGGATTTCCATATGTTCCCATATTACCTGTATACGAAACCTGATTTCGCCAAGCTGATTTTACAGTACAGATACGGCCAGATCGACAAGTACAGGGAGAATGCCGCCAGATGGAATGCAAAAGGCGTCCAGGTGCCGTGGGAGACCCAGAATGACGGCCGCGAAGTTACCGCCCCTTGGCTTTGCCTCCAGGAAAGGGAAATTCATATCTCGGCCGACGCGTCATATATGTTCAAGCTGTACGATGATATCACCGGCGACCATGATGCGATGGTGGAGATGGGCGCTGAATTCATAATGGAAACCGGACGCTTCTATATTTCCAGGATCAGGTGGTCGGATAAGAACAGGAGATATGAGCTCCCCGACATTGGATGTCCCGACCAGTACCACACTTTCGCGGACAACAATTTCTTTATAAGCGTCTTGGCGGCATGGAACATCAGATACGCCATCGAACTGGCGCAGGATCCGCAGTACAAGGGAGCAGTAAGGAAGATCGGGCTCGATGATGCGGAGTTATCCGAATGGCGGAAGATCATCGGGAACTTCTATGTCCCCAAGCCCGGACGCAATGGAATCATTGAGGAGTTCGATGGCTACTTTAAACTTTCAGAGGACCTCGGCGGGATATCCGAGCTCTACTGCAGCCATAGCCAGGCGGTCAAACAGCCTGACGTGCTTGCAGGCTTTGCATATTTTGAGGATGAATACAGCCTTGACATTAGAAGGAGGAACTACAGGTTCTACGTCGACAAGACAATACATGGCTCTTCCCTGTCACTGCCGGGAAATGCCTTCTGCGGGGCGAGATGCGGTTTGAATGACGAGGCGTTGTATTATCTCGGCAGGTCGTGCAGGATGGATCTGGACGATGTCAATCTCGACACTGAAAGAGGCGTGCACATGTCCGGATACGCCGTCCAATGGTTTGCGGTAGTCAACGGTTTCGGCGGACTGACGCTAAAGAAAGATGCCGTGTGCCTTTCCTACAATCTCCCAAGGCAATGGTCAAAACTCGACTATTCGTTCTACTGGAAAGGCCAGCATATTTTCATACAGATAGACAGCAACGGTATCAATGTGCTTTCAGATAAGGGCAATAAGATTAAAATTCCGGTGGTCTACAAGCGGAAAAAATATTTGCTGGCTCCCGGCAAGAAAATAAAGTTAAGGAAATAGGAAATGAAAAAATATGACATTTCATTTATCGGACATTTCTGTCTGGACGAGATCGTCCCGTTCGAAGGCAAATCTTTCAATGCTCCTGGCAGTGCGGTGCTTTGCGGGGCAATGGCGGCGGCCAGAATAGGCTGCAAGGTACAGGCGATAGTGAAGCTGGCGAAGAGAGATTCGGCAATTGTCAAGACAATGCAGGATGCGGGAATTGATGTCTATCCCGTGTATTCATCTCAGACAACTCTGATGAAGGTGATACATCCAAGCGCGAATGTCGACGAACGGGAAATGATCCAGGCGGCGTCTGCAGGCAAGTTCACGCCTGCGGAGATACCCGAGATCAATTCGCACTTCGTACATCTTGCCGGCATATCGGACCAGGAGTTCGACCTTGAGCTTATCAGGAACCTGAAGAACAGGGGATATGAACTCTCCTGCGACATGCAGAGTTTTGTCAGGCAGGTGGATCCAGTGACTAAAAATATAAGTTTCAGCGATGTGAAACAGAAGAAGGAGATCACCGCCGAGGTAAAAAGACTGAAACTGGATATTGTTGAGGCGGAAATTCTGACAGGGACAAAGGACATTGAAAAGGCTGGCGTGATCATATCTGCCTGGGGCGCTGAGGAGATCCTTATCACGGAAGCTCTGGGCGTGCTCGCACATGCAGGCGGGAAATCCTATTACCAGAAATTCTCCAATAAGTCCTTTGCCGGCAGGACGGGCAGGGGCGATACGACTTTTGCCGGATATCTGGCGCGCAGGATGACGCACGGCATTGAAGACTCCCTGAAATTTGCCGCAGCCATGGTTTCAATCAAGATGGAAACCCAGGGACCGTTTGCCGGCACATTGCAGGATGTATTGAAAAGAATGGGCGAAGCTGGTTTGGTATCTTGAGCATACTGTTATCAAAATTTTGCTTTAAAAAAGCAAAATTAAATCTTCCGCAACACGCCAAAAGTGAATTTTTAGAGGTTCCCTTAAAAAACAGCTTGTTTTTGACACAACTGATGTTAGAATATGCGCCGCTACATATAAAAAACGTTCCGACATAGCTCAGCGGTAGAGTAGGTGGCTGTTAACCACTTGGTCGCAGGTTCGAATCCTGCTGTCGGAGCCATTCTTCTATTTTTG
>JANYBI010000345.1 GCA_025360875.1 Lentisphaerota bacterium | reverse complement strand
ATTTGCCACACCATACCTGTCCTGAGGCTCAAGCGCAAGATTCTCATCATCAGCAAGTTTCAGCACAAAAGGGAACTCATATCCCTCAAAACATCCTGGCTGGAATTCGCCATTCTTCAAAACCATAGTTTTGGGACAAGGAACACCTAGCTCTGTGGCAATCCTCATGGAAGACGGCTTGGAATTCGCCCTTAAGAAAGTTTCTCCTGGAGGAAGCAGGAATTTCCCAGGGAATTGAAGTACTGCCTTATCATAAAGAGCAATATTCGTATTGGTGGAAACAGGTATGACAGTTGCGGCCCTGGCACAGAGCTCGAGGAATTTGTCCGAAGTGTAGTCGGGCACCTTTTCAAAGCCACAGGAATATCTGGAGGAGGAGGCGAAGGCGGAATCTTTACAATTATCCTTCTCTACGTTGAGAACCCGGACGCCTTTTTCACCCAGAGCCCTGGTAATTTCAAGGGCCACACGCTGGGAGGCGTCCGTCACTATGGCATCGTAGTGTTTTTCCACCATATTCATTTCCTGCCCATGTAGAAGAAATAGCTGGACATCTTTTCAGCCCTCCTTTTCGTCAACAGATAATAATCAAGGAGAATCAGGGGATAGAAGATCCAGCCAAGAATTTCCCGTACAGATGCATATATAATCCTGTTGTTGGAAAACGGGAACAGAAGGGCTCCATATTCCTTCAAGATCCATATCAGGCTGCCAGTTGGACCTGAGGCAATTTCGAGCTTCGATTCGTTTAAACCTTCAAAAAGTCTTCGTATGCCATCAGGAGTAAACCTGAAATAGTCCTTCGGGTTTTCATGCATGACTTGCATGAAAGGCAGGGTGGCTGCAACAAATCCATCTTTTTTAAGCACCCTCTTTATTTCCCTGGCTATTGCGAACGGATCGGGAACATGTTCCAATACGAGCATGATAAATATTCCGTCTACGCTATTGTCATCAAAAGGGAGAAATTGCCCATCACAAACCAGATGTGTATATCGGCTCAATTCCAAGTTTGCACAGCAAATGGCCGGATGTGATAATTCCCCCGTCCCCCCTACATCAACGTAAAGGCCATCGGCTTTCATCTCGCGATATATCCCCTCCAATATCTGGTTCCGCTTGAACCATTTGAACGGTGCCGGGGATTTCAAACGCTGTATCGTGTCATAACTCAGGAATCCGGGCATGACTTCGGAATTATGCCACTCGCCGATTTTTTTCTCCAGGGCAGCCTGTTTTGCCGAAGAAACCATTATGGGCACGCCATTCTGGATACTGAATTCTTCCTTGCAGCCGGAACAGGATAAGGAATGTCCTGACATGTCATTCAACTTGGAGTGGCAATATGGACATCTCAGCAAACTGAAGATTCTTCCAGGATCAGGCATAATGATGTTTCCACCTATTTGCAACCAAAACAGCAACCAATCCTCTTGAAACTGCTTAATTTAAAAGTTAGTTTAATTCAAATTAAATGTTTTTCCATACGAAAGACGACCTTAATGAAAAAAATCGCCCTTGTCATTACCAGGATGGTCAAAGGCGGAGCCAGCCGGATAGTCCGCTCGCTCATACATGGAGGCAAGGGGCAATTTGATTTCACCCTATATTCAGGACCTCAGGACATTTCAGAAAACGAACTTGACGACCTAAAATCTTGCTGCAATATAAAAATCATCCCTTCCCTTGTCCGGGAAATCAGCCCTTTCAAGGATTTGAATGCCTATTTCAACCTGAGACGGGAATTCAGGAATTCCCATTTCGACGTGGTACATACACACACATCAAAGGCAGGTCTTGTTGGAAGGATTGCGGCGGCATCCGCCAAAGTCGGGACACTCATCCACACCCCCCACGGCACGATCTATTCCTCCGGAAGCATGATAGAAGGGGTGCCAAGGCTGGGGATAGGGAAATATCCTCTCCTCCTGGCGGAACGTTTTGCCGGAAGAAAACAAAATTATCTGACAGTTTTAAGCAGGAATGAATATGATGTCTGTGTCGGTCTTGGTCTCTCCTCCTCGGGTAATACAGTAATTGTTCCAAACGGTATTGAGACCGGTAATTTCAACTTTGACAGCGCTTTCCGCCTAAAGAACAGGGCTGGACTCAATCTTTCCGAATCCGATCTGCTGATTTTGAGCTCGG
>JANYBI010000337.1 GCA_025360875.1 Lentisphaerota bacterium | reverse complement strand
ACCGCCACCAACCTGGTGGCAGAATTGAATACATGCCGGCTGGTAGCCGGCGTTCCGGCAGGAACAGCCCCCGGGTAATTGGGGGTGTAATTGGGGTCAAGCCCTACACTATCAACTGACGGGACTGGCCGCCTCTTTAGGACGTCCCCTTTCTCCAATAGGATCTGCAATAGAGGTTGCCGGTCATGAAATCGATGTTATATTAATATCCAAACAAAACCACAATGGAGATGATTATGTCAAGACTGCTGTTGTTTTCAACATTTGCTGCAATGGCCATGGCTTTCGGCTGTTTGCAGACGAAACATGAAATCGAAGTGAAGCCGATACATATAACGATGGACGTGAACGTGAAAGTCCAGCAGGAGCTCCAGAACAAGTTCAAGACTGCGGACGAGGAGTCGAAGAGCATAAGCGACAAGGAGGCCGAGGAGGCCCTGAACAAGTATCTTGAATCACAGAAATCGAAATAAATCACATAGGGAGGATATGACATGAGGACATTGATTGGAAAGCTGTTTTTTCTTCTGATGCTCGCGGGTTTTGTGTTCTATGTTTCCGACAGTTTCGGAATGGATTCCAAGCAGAGGCTTGCCATAATCAAAGGCCTGAAGATCAAGGGCATTGTGGGCGAGAACAACCAGGGGCTTCTGGAATTCAAAACTGCCGACAAATCCGCCAAGGGAGTTGTCGACGAGGAGAATGCCGAACGGACAAAAGCCTACGGCGATGTGGCGAAGAAGACTGGCGCGGATGCTGATACCGTGGGAGCGCAGAGGGCTGCGCAGATCGCCAAGGAGGAAGCCGCCGGCGTATGGGTACAGGACGCCTCCGGAACCTGGAAGAAGAAATAAGTAGCTCGGGTAATCTGCCCGAGTCTAAGCTGTGGGGTAGTACCCATACATATCAAGCTAAGGCTCGAATATCCAATATCGAACACGGAATGTCCAATAACGAAGTAAAGACTAAAGGTTCCCTAGATGCAGTGAGAGTTAATTTCGTTGGATATTGGAAATTCCTTGTTGGATGTTGGGTGTTCAAATGAGTTCATTTATCCTTAACCTGATAGCAATGGGGCAGTACCCCGCGCTACTTGGCTTAAAACTTGGCACCATTCGGGTAACCTCGCTAAAACTGACGCATTTCCGGTGGATTATGGCTGAACAGACAAGGGGGAATTGATGGATCTTCCGGACAGCAGGGAAAACAGGCGCGGCATAGGCACCGGCGAGGGTGTCATACTTGCCGTGCTTCTCGGGATAATTTTCCTGATCCCGCTGGTCTTCTCCCATTTTTCATCGAAACTGTGGAGCGAAGTCTTCTGGCGAAACTCCGTGGATATTTCGATGATAGAGTGGAGCAGCGCCTTCCTGAATATCTTCCTGTTCCTCCTCCTCATAGAACATTATCGGCAGTCCGGAAGGAAAATCCTTGTTTTCATGGGTTCCGGGTTCCTGATCATGGGGATACTCGGATTCGTATATGCGCTTAGCCGTCCCGGGACCGAGACGGCGGCATGGATAAAGGCCATTTCCCTGATCATGGGAAGTTTTTATTTCGTCCTGGGGATGACTGCGAGGAGACAGACCGGGCGGGATCTTCCAAGGGCTTTCATATGGATAATCCTCCCGTCGATACTGACCGCCCTGCTGTGCGTTTGGATCCCCTTTGGCCTCAAGCAGCTGCTGCCGAGGATACTTTCATCTTCAGGCGTATCCACTGTTTTCGGTGAACTCCTGTTCTGGATTCCAGGCGCTCTCTTCTTCCTCGCTGCGGTACCATGGCTGCACGACTATATGAGGCAGAGGAGGAAGGAGGACCTGATCTTTGCAGTGGTCATACTCATATATGCCCAGGTCTCGCTGACAGTGAGCTATTCCCAGGCATGGGGTGTCCTATGGTGGGGATGGCATATCGGACTTCTGGCGACAGGCCTTGTCGCATCCTTATACCTGCTCATCCTGTGCCTGCACTATTCCCTTATCTGGAGGCTTCTCCTTTCAATGGGATTCGCTTTCGGCATGACGGTGATGATATCCTCTTCCATAATGCAGAGCTTCTTTGAGAAAAGGACCAATGACGAGATGCGCCGGAGGATATCCGTGCAGCAGAGGAACATGCTTTCGGAACACTCCGGAACTCTTTCATTTTCAATCGAAAACCTCCAGCTTCTATCCAGGGACTTCTTCCTGACGCAGACCTATGAGCAGGATCCTAGAGGCACTGCGAAAGTACTGTCTGCGAAAAACAGATCGGACTGGCGGCGATACGTCCTTGAGACAGGATTCTACTCGAATGATGGCGTATTTGTCTCCTCAGACCTGGAGTCGGAAGGCGGTGATTTCAGGGAGAAGGCGCTGTCCGGACTTGCCGCACAGGCCTTCAAGAACATCAACGGGAGAACCGTGCTGAGCGAGTTCTATTTCGACAGCGTCAAGAACAAATGGGTTGTAGCGATGGCGCTTGCGTTCAAGGTCTCAGATACCAGGAAGTGTCTTTTCTACAATGTGCTGGACGTTTCCGGCCTTAAGAACAGGAACATAGTCACTACTGACAACGGCAGGGCCAAGAACTTCTGCGGCAGGCTCGTGCTCTGTGGCAGGACGGGGAGGTTCATTGACTGCAGCCTTCCCAAATCATATGCCGAGAAGTTTGACATAAGGATTCCACAGACTGAGCTTCCGCTCGCGAAAAAGCTGTCATCGCTTTTTCCGGACATGAGCAGTTCCAGAGGCAGGATAGTCCAGTTCTCGTATTCCGGCAATGATTTCCTGATTTTTGCAAACATAATCCCGTCAGCAGAGTGGATAGTCATAGACGTGATTGACGAGGAAGGCATGCCGTATATGAATGTGAACAGGTACAACTACATTTTCGAAGCGACGGGCATGATGGTCTTTCTTATAGGCATGATTGCCCTCCTGGTCCTCCTGAACTACCAGATAGCAAGGCCGCTCAACAATATAGTGCGGGCCACGGAGAGGCTTGAAAAGGGGGATTTCTCCATAAGGATCGATTCCAAGGAGACAAATGAGTTCGGGATAGTCTCAAAATCATTCGACGGGATGGTGGACGAGCTGCAGAAGATATACGTCAAACTTAAAC
>JANYBI010000335.1 GCA_025360875.1 Lentisphaerota bacterium | reverse complement strand
TCCTGAGGAACAAGTGCAAACAGAAGAAAACAGGCTACGGGCAAGATTGTAAAAACAATGATAGACGCCTTCAATTTCCATGCCTTGGCAGTATTTCCCGGTTTCAGACAATCGCCACCCGCCACCATCAATACCGATTTATTCTGGCACCTCCTCCTTCCATACCATGCTAGATAGGCTGTAATTGAAATATTGACAAGAAGCATGAATATAAACAACAACGGCCCCTCGATCCCTAGGAACCCCAGAATATCAAACAGGAACGGGACAAAAGGAAGACATGATATTAGAGAAAAGAGAAGAGCTGCATAGACAAGGCGGTATCCCCAGCTGCAATCCGCCAAAATCCCAATTCCAGACAGGAAGAAAAAGAGCATTCCCGCGATGAAAAATATGCTGAACGAAGAATACGGAGACGATGTCTGTCCGTATGACAGCAGAATACCCGAAACAATCAGCATTCCTGCCAGGCATTTTGCAACAATCCCAAACTTATCAGTATTAATTATCAACATATGCTACCTTCTCCTTACGAGCTGGCCGACAAAAAGTCTGGCAGACTTTTTGTCGGCTCCGGTAAGTTCAATGAGCCTTTGCACTGCCTCATCCTCACCGAGTTCATGACATATATGAAAAATCTCATGCAGGACATTGTGCGGGAGCTTTATCTCCCCCGTGGACTTATCAACTGGATATTCAGGTGAAGCAGTCTCCATAAAAATCCCCCGGAAATAAAGAGAACATGTCTTGCGACGTCAACTACAAACGGACACAAAACAATTGTATGCTTGTAGCCTGTCCTCCGTAGCTATTCCAAGCTAAGGAGGATCAAGCCCGTGAGGGCTGTTCCTTATGAACCGTTGCCGGCAAGATCCCGGCGCTCCATTATATTTTTTCCATCTGGCAAAAAATATCCTAGTAGCGGTAGTGCTCCGGCTTGTACGGGCCTTCGACCGGAACGCCGATATAGTCGGCCTGGTCCTTCGAGAGCTTCGTGAGCTTCACGCCGATCTTCTCGAGATGCAGGCGCGCAACTTCCTCATCAAGTTTCTTAGGCAGACGGTATACGCCAGGTTTCAGGGACTTGTTCGTGGCAAGCTCGATCTGCGCCAGAGTCTGGTTCGTGAAAGAATTGCTCATCACAAAGCTCGGATGGCCGGTGGCGCAACCGAGGTTCACGAGACGCCCTTCAGCGAGTATGTAGATGCAATGGCCGTCAGGGAAGACATATTTGTCGACCTGCGGCTTGATGTTGATCCTCTTGACTCCGGGACATTTCTCAAGCTTGTCCATCTGGATCTCATTGTCGAAATGACCGATGTTGCAGACAATAGCCTGGTCCTTCATCTTCTTCATGTGCTCGAGTGTGATGATGTCCTTGTTACCGGTAGTGGTCACATAGATATCGGCTGACCCGAGGGCATCCTCGACTGGCGCGACCTGGTAACCGGCCATGGCAGCCTGGAGCGCGCAAATGGGGTCGATCTCGGTGACTATGACCCTGGCGCCGAAATTGCTCATGGACTGAGCTGAACCTTTTCCAACATCGCCGAAACCGCATACGCAGCAGACTTTTCCAGCTATCATCACATCGGTGGCGCGCTTGATCCCGTCTGCAAGCGACTCACGGCAGCCGTAGAGGTTGTCGAACTTGGATTTCGTTACGGAGTCATTGACATTGATTGACGGTATGAGGAGTTTTTTCTGTTCATGCATCTGGTAGAGGCGGTGGACTCCGGTTGTGGTCTCTTCGGAAACGCCTTCCCATTCCTTCACAACTTTCTGCCATCTTTTCGGTTCTTGCTTGAGGATCTTCTTAAGGATGATGTTCAGCTGTCTTTCATCTTCGCCATGGGTCTTGGCATCGAGGATTTTCGGATTCTTTTCAGCCTCATAGCCGCGATGGATCATGAGAGTTGAATCTCCGCCGTCATCAACGATGAGATTGGGGCCTTTTCCATTCGGGAACGAAAGGGCCTTCTCGGTGCACCACCAGTATTCCTCAAGCGTCTCGCCCTTCCAGGCATACACAGGGATTCCGGCCTTTGCGATTGCGGCGGCGGCATCATCCTGCGTGGAGAATATGTTGCATGAGCACCAGCGGACATCCGCGCCGAGTGCGACAAGCGTCTCGATGAGGACGGCCGTCTCAATAGTCATATGGAGGCTGCCCATGATGCGCTTGCCCTTCAGGGGCTTCTTTTTGCTATACTTTTCGCGGGTGGACATGAGACCGGGCATTTCATGCTCCGCAATCTGGATGCGTTTCCTGCCAAGTTCCGCGAGTGAGATGTCTGCAACCTTGTAATCCATTTTGAACCTCTTCTATGTTAAGTTATAATTACCTTCGTCTGGATGGTTGGATGAATGGATTTATTCGCCTGCGGCGAATTGATGGATGAATGGGCCGAAAAGAAATAAATCATCTTCTCCCAATGAACAAATCATCCTATCACCAAATCTCCATATCAGCCAATGAATAAAGGGCGCGTAATTTAACATCCCGATCTGGTTTTCTCAAACCATGTAGTGGAAATAGCTGAAACTTAACGTCGTTAAGAAATAAACAGGGCGGTTTTTCAACCGCCCTGTCCAAACTTGAACTTATCAACTCATCTACTTCGTGAATGCACCTACTTGGACATTGAACTTTGCAGCACCGCCGTTGATGTCGGACTGCACACCCCAGGTGATCATGTCACCGGCTTTTTCAGGGGCAGCCTGGACTGTCAGAGTGCTGTTGCCTGCGAGTTTCGCAAGAAGCTCGAACTGTTCCTTTGTCGAGAGAAGTCCGCTGTTCTTGCCTTCAATATTCCTGGAACCGACAACTACGACACCTATACCTACATCATCTACAGTTAATATGCCGTCAGCACCAACGACTCTTTCCACGAAGACATTGTCCACCAGACCCGCATCAAGCAGGTTGTCGATGACCTCGTCAACCTTGCCCGGAGCCACACGTACCAGGAGCGGACTTGCCGTGAAGTTGAATCCTATGTCTTCATAGTCTTCTTGTCCGTTACCGCAGGCTGCGCCTTCGAATCCGTAAAGAAGGAAATACAGTCCGCTGTCAAGCCTGTCCGTTATTTCCGTGTCGGATGATGCGGCAGACATCGAATCCTCGAACCACATCGCTTCATAGTCCGAGTCAGGTGTTACGGTGACTTCGTCATATCCCCTTCTCAGGTTGAGATAGGTCTCCATACCTTCCATGGTGGCGGCATCTGCAAGGTCGACCTTCGTACCTGTGAGATATTCGGACATATCGAAGAAGGTATCTTCGCTGCCGAGCAGTTTTCTTGTCTTCACCGTCCAGCTTGCAAGGCCTTCCTCAGGATATGTCCCGATAAAGAAGTCGAAGGTGTGTTCACCCTCGCAGGCGATGGAGGCAGTATATGTCCAGTATCCGCTGGCATCGGTCTTCTTTGCGAGGTTGTAGGTCATCTTCGTCAGCGGATTCCTGACCTTCACCTGTACATCCTTGATTCCCGTTCCATCCTGGTCAAGCACCTGGCCTTTGAACGTAGCCGTGAAAGGCGCCGCTAGATTGTCAGAAGGAACTGTCGTCAGGATAATGTTCGTAGCCGTGTACAGGTGTATTGTGATTGTCGCATTGAATGCCGCCGTTGTTTCATTCAACAGCACATACCATTGTCCAGACAGTGGATTATTGACAGTCAAGGTATCGACTGTGTTCGCTCCAACCACTAGCTTGGCACCCTTGGCGTTATAGCTCGAAGTCGTCGGATAAGAACTTACCTTGGCGTATATGTCACAGCTGCCGTCGGTCGTCGCATACTCGGCCGTGACAACAAGCCTTGACGTTCCTGGAAGAACCTCGAAGTCGAACATCTTGGAATCGTTTGCGACTTCAGTATATCCGTCCGGAGCTGGCAGATTGTTTGTATCAAGCCCCCTGTAGCCCGACATCGGCTTGCTTGGATTGCTAAATGCGTCGGTACTGGTGTTGTGAGCAACAACAGTATATGCGTACAAGGTTCCCGGAACAAGCCCGGCATCGGTATCCTTGTAGAAAAGGTCAGTGACAGTATGCGGATCTCCTCCGTCCTTATAGACTATGTATTCATCAGCAAGAGGCACAACGCCCCATGTGATCAAAATATAATCATGCTCGCCCTTGGAAGCGGTCTTGATGACCGGAGCGGTCAGGGTAGTAGGAGTTG
>JANYBI010000331.1 GCA_025360875.1 Lentisphaerota bacterium | reverse complement strand
TGGCTGGAAGATATGTGACACCTCCATCAATCCTGATAAAGGTCGTGCTCTTCTCAACAGTAAAAAACGGTTTCGCCTCGGCGTCGAATCTCTGGGCCAGAGCCTTGATGTCGACAGGCTGGGCCTTCTTGTCTTCATCCGCGGCGAAAACGATATTTGAAAAAACAAACAGTACAAGCAATGATGCCATTAATCTCTTTTTCATCTCTATGTCTTCCTCATTTAATAATTTAAGGAAAATATACTTGAATCCCAACAAATTCAAACATGCCTGAAAATCTCCAAGCTATTTGAACTGGCCTCGCCAATGATGTATAATTCGAGATTGAGGAATCAAATTTAACATCAAAGGTGATTTATGTGGGACTATACTAAGAAGGTGATGGATCATTTCCTTCATCCCCAGAATGTCGGCGAGATATCTGATGCGGACGCTGTCGGCGAGGTCGGAAACATACGCTGTGGCGACGCGCTTAAGCTTTTCATCAAGCTAGATTCCAAGAAGGAGAAGATCATAGACGTCAAATTCAAGACTTTCGGCTGCGCAAGCGCGATAGCATCATCTTCCGCACTGACAGAGCTTGTAAAAGGCATGACGCTTGAAGAAGCATCCAAAGTCACGAACAAGGACATCGTGAAAATCCTCGGGGAACTGCCCGAGGAGAAGCTACATTGTTCGGTAATGGGCATGGAGGCGCTCCAGGCCGCCATCGCTAATTACAAGGGTGAAAAGGAAACTGTCTCCGCAAGTGACGATCATGACGGTGCGGTCATCTGCAAATGTTTCGGCGTGACCGACACAAAGATCCGCTCAGTTGCAAAGGTGAATAATCTGCACAAAGCTGAGGAAATCACAAATTACACTAAGGCCGGCGGCGGTTGCGGATGCTGCTTGGACGACATCCAACAGCTACTCGATGAGCTCTGGAGGAAGGAGTCAGCCAAGCCTCCAAAGCCGGCACAACAGAAACTGACGACTGTCCAGAAGGTGATGAAAGTCCAGGAAGTCATGGACAAGGAAATCAAACCGATGCTCGAGAAGGACGGGGGAAGCATTGAACTCATAGACATACAGGGCGACAATGTGATTGTCCGCCTCTGCGGGCGCTGCGCATCATGTCCTGCATCCGGCGTGACTTTGAAGAATACGGTCGAGGACAAGCTCCGCGAGTTTGTATCGCCCGAACTGACAGTTGAAGAAGCAAAATAAGGATAAACGATGAACAAAACAGTTTACGTTGACAATAACGCTACCACGCAGACTGATCCTGAGGTCTTTGAGGCGATGCGGCCCTTCTTCTGCGAGCTTTACGGAAACCCTTCCAGCATACACACGTTCGGGGGGCAGGTCGCCGCACATATAAAAAAATCCAGGGAATCCCTCGCCTCGCTTCTCGGTTGCGAACCGACAGAGATAATTTTCACCAGTTGCGGGACCGAAAGCGACAACTCCGGAATAATGAGCGCACTCTTCCTCGCGCCTGAACGGAGGAAAATTGTCATAAGCAAGGTCGAGCATCCGGCCGTCAAGAATCTCGGTTCGGAACTGGTACGGCGTGGCTACAGGGTTGAAGAGATACCTGTCGACGGGAATGGGCGTCTCGACATGGACAAGCTCAAGCATGAGATCAATTCGGATACCGCCGTCGTGTCCGTCATGTGGGCAAACAATGAAACAGGTAACATTTATCCTGTCCGCGAAATTGCGCAACTTGCCCATCAGCATGGTGCCCTCTTCCATACCGATGCTGTGCAGGCTGTGGGAAAAATTCCGATGAATCTGTCAAAGGAGAGCATAGACATGCTCAGCCTCTCCGGGCACAAGCTTCATGCTCCAAAGGGAATTGGCGCGCTATATGTGAAACGCGGTGTGAGATTCCGTCCTTATGTGATTGGCGGACACCAGGAACGCAGCCGCAGGGGAGGAACTGAGAATGTCGCCGGCATAGTCGCTCTCGGAAAAGCTGCGGAACTCGCAGAGAAGAACATGAAGCTGGAGAACACAAAGGTCAAGTCGCTGAGAGATAAGCTCGAAAGGGAACTCATATCGGCGGTTCCAAAGACAAGGGTAAATGGCGACACCGAGAACCGTCTGCCCAATACCACGAATATAAGCTTTGAATTCATTGAAGGTGAAGCGATACTTCTTCTCATGAACCAGCTCGGTATCTGTGCATCAAGCGGAAGCGCCTGCACGACCGGCAGTCTCGAGCCGTCGCATGTCCTCAGGGCTATGGGAGTGCCATATACCGCCGCCCACGGCTCAATACGCTTCAGCCTTTCAAGGTTCAACAATGAAGAGGAAATAGATTACATAATAAGGAATCTCCCTCCTATAATTGAAAGATTAAGACAAATCTCACCATATTGGCAGGGGTAGCAACAATTGTTGGCAGTAGCGCAATTTATTGCGCGTCGGCCACGCATCATGCAATAAGCTTACGGCGAATAAATTCGCCTACTACAAACAGATTAACAATAAGGATTCAAAAATGAACACAGACACCTGGATTGAACGGAACAACAAATACACTTTGACAGATGGGGAAACGGGATTCACGCTTGATGTGGCAGGGATGAATTTCTCGGAGCCTGATCTGGAAAATCTCTCTGCGAAATTCGCAAAGGCGCATGAGGAAATGAAGAAGATCGAGGATGGCGCAATAAAGAATCCTGACGAGAACAGGAAAGTCACCCATTTCACGGATCGTGTCAACTATTCTGCTTCCCAGCTTTTTATTGACGTAGAGAAATTCGTCGAAGATGTCCGCAGTGGAACGATAAAGGGAAGTACCGGAAAGAAATTTGATTCGGTTGTCATCAACGGCATTGGCGGATCCGCCCTTGGTCCCCAGCTCCTCCAGTTCGCCATCAACGGCCCCTACTGGAACGAACTCAGCAACGGGAAAAGAAAAGGCTACCTCAAAGTTTATTTCACCGACAATACCGACACTGCCGGAGTCAGGGACGTCATGGCGGCTGTCGACTTTAAAAGCACTTTGATCCTCAGCGTTTCCAAGTCAGGAGGCACCCAGGAGACGAAGAACAACACGATCGCCTTTGAAATACTATTCAAGGAGAAATGCATTGATTTTGCAAAACACGCCTGCGCCATCACCATGGAAGGAAGCGATCTCGACAAGTAT
>JANYBI010000187.1 GCA_025360875.1 Lentisphaerota bacterium | reverse complement strand
TTATATTAAAAATATATCAAATATTTACATGGGTACAAATATAACGCTAAATAAAAGGATCTATAAATATTTTATCATAGATAAAATCAATGCGTAAGTTGGCATTTAGGGTCTGACTTTTCCTAGGAACTTCGGTTTAATCGCGCTGTCATCAATTTCAATTTCGAACCTGATGTCACGCTCTGCAAGCGCGTCCAGAAGACGCCGCGCATCTGAATTCCGATAAGTGCCGAAATATTCGAATTCGTCCGGCATCTCCTGGCATGATTCCGTGGAAAATACGAGTTGCTGTCCGGGCTGAATGCAGGAAGATGCATTTTCACGCCACCATCTTGCGGCATCAGGAGAATGGCTTTCCAGTATTTCAATAGCCTGGACAGCGTTCACAGCGAAGCCGTTTTCAGTATCGGTCTTCCGGGAAAGAACACTTTCTGTCCCTGTTGTCTCCGGGCCTGGATCTGCCAGAGGAAGTATAAGCCCCACCCAGGCGGCGCGGATATTTTCCGGAGCTTCACCCGGAGGAATGCTTGTTATGTGTATTTGCATGGGGCATAATATGTCACGGATTGTAAGATTAACCAAGACATCCGCCTACGCAAGGCCTACGGCGTGACATGCAGACTGAAAGCAAAGGCAAGAATATTTACCACGAAGCTCGCGAAGTATATCTAGAGGTTTCCTAATCCGGTTATCCCGTCTAATAAGTCTTAACTGTGTGCCTTTGCATGTCACGGCGTAGCTTTGGCGACGACGGGTGTCTCCGTGCGAGAATATCTAATCGGAGTTATCTGTGTGGGAATTCTTGGATATTGAAAATCCGAAGTTGACGTTCGAGATTTCAAGGTAGGTTTTGGGCGATGTCCTGGAATTTCCAGCAAGCCGACCTCTGCACCTTGAATACGCAAGTAGTTAAAGGTATGATAATAGAGTCAGATGAACAAAAATCAGGATGGTACTAAATGAAAACGCTCAGGCTTTGGGAAAAATCTGTTCCAGCCATACCGACATCTACGATATGGCTCCTGAATGAGTTGTCCGAATACAAGGGTAAACAGGAATTGTTCATACGGCAGTCCCCGCAGAAGCTTAAAGCCCTCAAGGAACATGCCCTCATAGAGAGCGCCGTGTCTTCGAACCGCATAGAGGGCGTTGAAATAGATCAGAAACGGATAGGCACAGTCATTTTCGGCAAAGGTCATCTCACTGACCGTGATGAGGAGGAGGTCCGCGGGTATCAGAAGGCCCTGGGCTGGATCCATTCCGTGAGTCAGAAAATTGAAATTTCCCCGAAGACTATTTTGAAGCTGCACGGGATGAGCCATCCAGCTTCCTGGGACAGCGGCAAGTTCAAGGAAAAGGATGGGGAGATCATCGAAAAGCATCCTGATGGCGGAGTCTCAATTCGTTTTAAGCCGTTGTCCGCCAAGGAGACGCCTGATGCCGTAAAAGGCATTTGTTCCATTGCAGATTCCATTCTCCGAGAACGGGAAATACCACCATTGGTGATCTGGGCGGCATTCAATCTGGATTTCCTCTGCATCCATCCGTTCAGGGACGGCAATGGACGAGTTTCCAGGCTGCTTCTGCTCCTCATGCTCTACCATCAGGGATACGAGGCTGGCAGATATATCAGTCTTGAGCGCATGATAGAACAGAGCAAGGATCGTTACTATGAGACATTGCTTCAAAGTTCAAAAGGCTGGCATGATTCAAGGCATGATCCGTGGCCATATATCAATTACCTTCTGTATACTATTAAAGGACTTTACAGGGAATTTGAATCCCGTTACGGTAATACAGCTCTCCCAATGGGGGAAAAAACAGAAGCTGTAGGCAGGGCAATACGCTCCTTCGAAGGGAATTTCCATATTTCCCAGCTGCAGAAGGCATGCCCGGGAGTCAGCATCGACTTGATCAGGAAAATCCTCAAGGATATGTCAGCCAGGGGTGACTTGAAATGCAGCGGGCGCGGTAAAAAGGCTTATTGGGTAATAGGTAACGGTAATAGGTAGTTTAATAGGTAATCCGCGTGAGGGCTCGCAGGAGCACACCCCCGCAATTGACAAAGCTAGGATATGAAAATCTTTTCTAACGATGCCTTTTCAACTCCCTGGCATGTTCCTTGCGAAGTTCGCAGGTTGCGGATCTTCCGTCACGGGACTTCAATATCCCGCAAAGCTGGTGAACCAGTTTCACGGCTTTCGCCTTTGAGTTAGCTGATTTGGATTTTTTTCTGACCATTTGCATGAGCCTTAATATGCCACCCGTCTTCGTATAAATTATCAGACAGGATAACCCGTCTGCGCTAAGAAGTTTACCCGCCGTAGGAGGGTGTCGGACTTAGGTTATTCGTTTGTAGTAGCTCGTGTTCGAGCGTTCTTAATGGAATCTGAAAACGCCAAAGAACGCGCAAACATGCGCTACTACGGCCAAATCACCTATATTTGAACTCATTTCTAAGTCCGACGGGCTCCGTAGGCGGCGCCAAAGGCGACCAGGGCTACGCCGTGGCATGCTGGATTTACATGATTAAAATATTTTTGCCCACAGATGACACAGATAAAAAATAACCGCAAAACATACTAAATGCACGAAAGAAATCAACAAATAATTCTAAGAATTTATATTCTACCACGAAGAACACGAAGGTTAATCAACGTAATCGGCTCAGGCGAAAGTGTTCGCCCCGTGATACGGGAGTGGCATGAGAATATGAACGAGTTAATATTCTCATGTCATCTCCGTATATTCCCTTTGCCTGCAGCAAAGGAGAGCCGATTCATTAAATCAGTTTCCTAATCCTGCATGCCACGGCGTAGGCCTTGGCGAAGACGGGTGTCTTTGTGCGAGAATATCCTTAGAGGTGAAATATTAGGGGCAGGGGAAAAGAGGTTTACATGCTTTTCTTAAGAAGATCCGTAATTTCGTTTTCCCCGACAGACAAGAGATTCTTGAGGGCAATCGTCTGCCATTTCCTGTGCATCTTGCAAAAGATTTTGCTTATGGAATCGTCCTTGTCTTCTGACAGAAGCTGTTTGAACACCCGCAATGCGCCTTCGATGTCCCTGTACTGTTTATCAGGCTTTGTCCTGAGCTTGAAGATGATGAACTTGTGCAGGGCATATGCGGCCGGATGGGGGACCTTTATCCTCATGCCTTCGAAATCCAGATTTATTGCATTGTCCTGGAGAAAATTGAGATACCTTAGTGGTTGGGCGTTTATCCCAAGCTGCGGTATTAAATAAGGTTTGTCGGAACCACGCCCCTGTTCGGCGACAAGGAATTCGATCGTGAGTTCAGGATGGGCAAATTTAATGTATCCTCTTTCTCCTGAAAAAACTCTTATATAGCCTAGATCTTCCACTAGGGCGAAGAGGTCGTCGGATTTTCTGAGTTTCACCGGTATTGGCACTAGGAAGTCGATGTCGCTGGTCCTTATGGAGGTCGTATAGGAGCCTGCTTTAAAATAATCCCTGTAGAAGTATATGCACCAGCTGCCTACTATTATGACATGTTCCAGCAGGCCGGCCTTATGATATCTCTTCAGGACTTCGATACAAAAATCATACGTCTTCTTTTCCACGCAGCGCCTTCCTCAGATATTTTATTCGGTTGTTGAGATCCCGTATCAGCTCTTTGTGCTTCTTCCTTAGGTTCTTGACTCTTTCGAGTTCGGCCATTTCCTGCCGTGAGAACTTCCTACCCTTGTATAAGAACCTTACCTTTCTTCCCTCCCTTACGGCGACATACCAGTAGATCCTGCCTCGGATCCTCTTCTTGACGAGGCAGCCACCCTTGTTGGCTTTCAAGGCGTTGCGATAGCCTTCCAGCATCTTCAGGGAATTGTCGAGCTCCTCGCTCAAAACACTCTTTATGAAGCCCATTCCTCAGCCCTCCGGCAAACCGTATTACCAAACAAGTTATCGGTATTACAATATTATGTTTGGTAATCAAGTCAAGCCCTGTTACCAAACAAAAACCAGTAATTGTCTGTTTGTGTTTGGTAATTGAGGAACTGAGGAAAAGAATATTGGCCAAAAGGGTCTGGGCCTTTTAGAAAATAATCCCTGTTTCCAGCCTATGGACTTTCCGTGTCAGTCAGGCACTGAGCCGGTGGCCATGCCTGAGCCATTGTCGAGAACTATGGTGCCATTCAAGCCCGCCGGAGTCTTTGCCGGGATAATCACCTTCACCTTGCTTACGCCAGTCTCGCAGTTCATGTATGAGGGCTTCCCGTTGACGTCAACATATCCTTCGGAAGCGTCCTGTGGTGTAGGTTTCACCACCTTCATGGTCTGACCCTTGATCTGGCCGTCGCTGAGGTATTCGCGCCACACTTTCGGAGCCTTTGACCCGAGCCACTGTCCGGAAATAACAAGTATGTCATTTCCCTTTGAATCCTTGCCCCCTGATGAGATGTTGTTTATGATCGGGACGGAAAGTATAACGGTGTAGAGGGTCTGTTCGGTGATCTCTTTGCTTACTATTTTGAGTTACATATCCAGGGATTTCTGGTTGGCCGCATTGTTGGCCCATAAGGAGGCGCTTGTGCCTAGTTTTTCGGCTGCCTTGAAGGCTGCAACGTTAAAGAGACGGATTTTCCTGGTCCATTCGCAGTTCAGGGTTGCTGCGCCTGTTGCAGGATCGATCTTATACTAAGTAGCGTTCATCAGGCTAGTAATAATCCAATCAAAAGATGAAATTGTTTTTACTGTTTCCGGATTCTGATT
>JANYBI010000141.1 GCA_025360875.1 Lentisphaerota bacterium | reverse complement strand
GACAGGAAGATGAAGTTTGTTGAGAATGAAGATGAGAGCAGGGACATATTGGAAGGCATATCCGACAATGCCCCGGATCCTGTTGAAGCAATGTCCATTACCGAGAAGAACCGGAAGATCAGGGAACTTGTCGGAAGACTGCCTGTTTCCATCCGCGAAATCTGCGCACTTTTCTATTTTTCCGAAAAATCATGTTCTGAGGTCGCGCAGATTCTCGATATAAGCGAGAGTTCAGTCAAGACAGGTCTCCATCGTGCAAGAAAGAAACTGCTTGAAAATTGGAACAGGGAAAATGCATATGGAATGTGATAAGGCCCTAAAACTTATGCCCGACTACGAATGGCTCGATGAAAGTGACAGGAAAGAGCTTTGCCGGCATGCGTCAACATGCAGGAGCTGCGAGGAAAAGCTCAGGGCTGTCGAGGTCCTCGGGAAAATTATTTCCGAAGGAGAAGGAACTATGAAAAATCCTGATTTTACCGTAAACATAATGGCGGAGATAAGGGAAGACAGGAACAAACCACGTTCGATATTCTCTTTTGTCGCAGCTCTTGTAGTCATAGAGACAGCTATTCTGATAATGCTTGATCCGAAATTCAGGGAAACAGTTAACCTGATGTTTTCAGCAGTTGGACTGTCGGATGAATATATCGAAATCATAGGAGACTTCTTTTCCAGCAGCATACCTTTCAGCTACGATCTCAGCCTTACCGGATTTTTGAATGTTGAAATGGTGATCATCACAGTCCTGGCCGGGATTGTCCTGTTCTTTCCTGCCATCAGGATATTTGATGAGAGGAAGATTAAGAAATGATGATGAAATTAAATATTGCGGCTGTGTCAATGGTCCTGTCTGGAGGATCTGCCTTGGCGGGACCCGGTGGCGGACATGATCCGAAGATGATTTTCGGTTCGGTGCTGTTCATGCTGATGGTTGGATGCATCATGATCATGGTGAAATCCGGATGTCTTGCGCTAGGACTTCTCCTGTCAGTATTGAAACCCCAGAAAATAATAAGGATGAGTTCCGGACTGAACGGCAACCTTCTGAAGTCATTCCTGTGTGGAATAATGGTTCTGATAGCGTACGTCCTTCTCATTGGAATATCGTCGCTCATACCAAAACCCTATGAAGGAATTCTTTCAATACCGGTGATTCTGCTGTTCCTAGTCCATTTCATATTGGCTTTTACGGTAGTAAGCCATTTTGCCGGTGAAAAAATAATGGCGAACACGTCCAGCCCCAAGTCAGGATCTACTTTCTTCGCAGTGCTTTACGGGGGTCTTGTCCTGCTCGTCTGCGGGTTTTTTCCTATACTGGGATTGGTCGTGTTATCAGTCATTTACATCACTGCCCTTGGAGGGACGGCCTCCGGACTTTTCAGGAAGGGCTGATTTCAGTCAAAAACTCATATCCCTCCTTGATTTAATCTTAGGACAAACCTAGATTCTTCAAAAAGAAAGGAATTTATCATGGAAGAAAAAATCAGGAAAACACTTGAGGAACTTAGAGTCCACCTCCAGGCGGACGGTGGAGATCTTGAAGTTGTCAAAATTGACGGTAAAAACGTCGAACTTCGCCTGAAGGGCGCCTGCGGATGCTGTCCTCATGCAACAATGACCATCAAGGATGGCATTCAGAGGATACTCAGGGAGAAAATCGACAAGGACATAGTTGTCGAAAGAGTCGAAGAATAATCCCGATCTCTCAAGATCGATTTAAAAGCCGGAGTAATCCGGCTTTTCTATTTTTATGATTCCATTCCGGCAACCAAGCATTAAGGAGAACTCGCCTATAGGATTTTCTTCTGTATTTATGTCAGGCGCTCCGGCATGACCTTGGAAGTGAGGTGATATTTCACCGCTTTGTTTTTATGTTTTGCCCATATTATTTCGTTCTAAAATCTCTCTTACACGTAATATTTAATGCCAAAAATAGCTTCTAAGGGTAAGCGTTAAACTGGGTGTTATGAGGCTGTTTGAACTCAATGTGGAATTCTACCCTAGGAACGCCAATCTCCCGATTGGCGGATTTGAAAACCAATGCCAGTCAGGAGACTGGCGATCCCAGGTTTTTGACTGCCCCCAGCTTAACGCTTACTTCTAAGGTACTGATTTTGTCCGAACCCGTATTAACGAATATGACCGAGCCGGTGCTTCATCGGTTCGGTCTATATGTTAGTTCTGCCAGAGCTTAAGATGCCCACTTTAGGGCAAGTTTCTTGCCTGAATGGGCACAGTCTGTCAGATAGAAGTTTATTAGATTCTGGTAAGGTATGCCTGTTTCCCTTGCCAATGCCTTGAAGTATGTGACTGCATCCGTGTTCAGGCGGAGCGTAACCTGCTTCTTGAGATGCTTGGCATAGGGATTCTTGATTGAATCTGAAAAGTCGTATTCCTTTCTCATATGAATTCTCCATATTGTTTGCTTTCTGCCCGTGTCGACTTACGGGCGGATATTATTCTTATCTCCGTCTCATCCTTTCTGTATGCATGTACCACGACAAGCAAGCGGAGTTTGACGCTGAAACCAATCAGGATGAACCGTTCTTCGTCCTGTGAATGGTCAGGATCGTGTTTCAACCTGGCGTTCTCATCCGTAAATGCAGTCATTGCTTCTTCGAATGAGATTCCATGCTTATTCTGGTTCTCCACCGCCTTCCGCTCATCCCATGTAAAACTGATTTCTTCCATAATTATATTATATTGCTATTAGCATTATATTTCAAGATTGTATTCATTGTTTTCTTGCCGAACGTCTAAGCCTCTGGTAACAGTGTAGCGAGGTTGCCAGAAGGCGACTAGTTGTAACGCGTCAGTCTTTATTTTAGGCTGAGGGATGAGCGGAGCGTGGTCGCCGAGTCAGGCGGCCTTGCCAGGTTTCTTTCCGTCAAGCATTGAGGATAAGTCGGCGGACTTGTCCGACGACAAGGCGTTGAGAACATCC
>JANYBI010000172.1 GCA_025360875.1 Lentisphaerota bacterium | reverse complement strand
TGCAATGCTGGCTGCAGGCTGGATTGAGGAAGCCAGGCGGATGATAGGGCTTGGCCTCCTCAGTTCGCCCACAGCCCATCAGGCCCTGGGATATGGAATCATAGCCCGGCACCTTGCCTGCGAGATCACCTATGAGGAGATGCGCAACAGGATCATCACCGAGACCTGGCAATATGCCAGAAGACAAATCACCTGGTTCAAGAACCAGCATCCGGAATCACTCCCCCTTGACATGCCTGCGGACGTGGAAAAGCTTGCTAAACAGGCAGAGGATTTTATCAGGGGAAAGGGCTAAGGAGCATCATTCCTCAGGCAAGGACATGGGATGTGTCCTGATGGAACCGCAGTTGGGGCACTTGTACATCTGCAGTGAATATTGGAACTTGGCCATCGTCTTCAATTTTGCCAGATCCTCTGGCGAAGGCCTGTCAACCGGAACTACCGAAAATTCACGGTCACAGTCCTCGCACTTGTAGGCATATCCGACTTGCTTATTGCATTTCTCACAATGGGTCGCGGGTTCATTGGTGTCATTTATGTCCTTTACCCTCTTGACAGCCTTGTGTTCGCATTCGGGACATTGGAGGAGCCTCAAGGCCCCTGCCTCAGCACGGGGAACAGATAAAAACTGTATATAGACAGTTACAACCAGTACAATGGCCAGAATAGCAGTAATCAAATACTTTATATTGCGCCAGTTCGAAAAGATTAGGCCCAAATTCATCAATCCCCCTTATTCAGCTCCTGAGTCATAATGGTTTTTTATCTCACCATCGGAAAGCGCACGTTTATAGAGCAGAAACTCGTCCATTCTCCCTTGGAAAAAGAACTTCAGTATAAGCTCATTGCTCAAAACCCCAACTTTGGTCTTGTCATAGGTGCCAGGGCTCCAGTACTTCCTGTAGCAGCCAGCAGCACCAAGAACTACTGGAACGTTCAGGAAACCGCCTGAGCATGCCTTCCATCCGGTTGCGGAAGCAGTATCCGGATTTTCATTTGTCGTATTCAGAAAGGCTCCGAGAGGCTTGCCGTTTATGAATACTGAGATTTGTCCAGCCGGATCGCCGTTGGCGTCAAGCCCCGTATAGGCATACCTGAGCGCAAGATGCACCCATCCTGCCTTGTTGAAATCGACATGCGTATTCATCCATGTCCCGCAGGTTGTAAAGACATCCGCATCGAACGAGCCTTGCCCGAAAGTGCCTGCATATGGGTTTGAATATAAGTCATATTGGGCTGCGGCATCCTGCTCAGTCCCCCAGAGTGATTTCGAAAACGGGCAGTCTCCAAGTCCCAGCTTGTCGAACTTGCACCATGCCATGACTGTAAACTCGTCGTATGGAGTGAAATCCAGGCCCTGCGTGCCCGGTACGAGGACATAGGTGTCAGCCCCATTGAACTGAAGGGCATATTTGTAGCCGTACTTGGCCCAGCGTCCGCCGGATTTTATCCATTGGATATTGGACTTTGCAGTAGGGCTGTTATTGTTCTTCAAATAGCCGTTGTATTCATTGGCCTTGAAGTTTTCGACGTCAGCGCCTGCGCAGATGTTGTTCAGCACCGTGCCCTCACCCTCCTGCATATTGAAATTCACGACACATGCAGGATCATTGGCGCACTGCCTGTTGAATGCAAACCATTTTATGAATTTCGCCCTGTCCTTTGCCCGCCCTAGCACAGGCAGCATGATCGCCATGAGTATTCCGAGGATAAGTACGACCATGGTCACTTCTATGAAGGAGAACCCTCTTCGCAGTGTCCGTCTTTTCAGATGTATTCCAGATTTCATGGCATCACCTCGTTTCTTTTATTCCATCCTTTGTCTACTCCGACCCTAAGGGCTGTAAAGCATAAACGATGCCAACCTGACTTTTCCATGAAACTCCATATGATTCGCAAAAGCATGTCTTAATCTAATCTCCCAAGAGAAATAATCAAGAAGCGGCCAGTTGTTAATCCTTAAAGAGGAACGGCAGGAATGCCTGTCCTACTTTAATCCAAGGACATCCTGCATATTGTAGAGACCGGGTTTGGCCTTTGACAGAAACCTTACCGCCTTGAGTGCGCCTTTCGCAAAAGTGTCGCGGCTTGAAGCCTTGTGGACAAGCTCGATCCTTTCCCCTTCAGTCGCGAATATCACGGTGTGGTCGCCTACCACATCTCCGCCACGCACTGCATGTATGCCGATCTCGGATTTCGTGCGTTCGCCGACAATCCCCTTGCGCCCATGCACTGCATTCTTCTCATAGGAAAGGTCCCTGGCCTTAGCGATCGCCTCGGCTAGACTGACAGCGGTTCCGCTAGGGGCGTCCTTTTTCTTATTATGGTGCATCTCGACAATCTCCACGTCGTAATCGTCGCCCAGAACCTTTGCGACTTTCGCACAAAGATCAAACAGCAGGTTAACTCCTACGCTCATGTTGGATGCCATCACTATGCGGCCACCTTTTCCTGCGAGTTCCGCAAGTGTCTTACGGTCCGCATCGGGAAGCGCCGTGGTACCGATCACCATCACGGCTCCGGATTCAGTTGCGAGTTTCGCATTTTCCACCACGGGCCCGGTGCTGAAATCTATTATGGCATCGGCTTTTGCCGCAAGAGGTTTGATATCG
>JANYBI010000007.1 GCA_025360875.1 Lentisphaerota bacterium | reverse complement strand
CTTCCATTTTGCGGCATTCGCAATTCCATGCATCTCTTTTATCCTCGGTAAGGGCTCGGTTGCAGGAACCATCCTGCAGATCGTCATTTTCCTCTGCCCTCTGTATCTTCTCCTTCTGTCATACCTGGTGTTCAGCAAATTCAGACATCTTTTCAAGATGGAACCTCCTCTTTTCCTCAGCAGAATGGCCCTGGATGTCCCAGGTACCGGAAATCTTTTCCGCAAAATGGATTATGCGAGCTTCTTCGGAGTGTTCAGCCTGGCGCTTGATGCGGGTTTGAACATTAAGGATTCCATATGCCTCGGGGCGGACGCCTGTCGAAACCGGTATATAAGGAATGCGTTCCTGCTGGCAGCAGGGAAAATTGAAGAGGAAGGATGCACTTTTACAGAGGCTCTATCGTCATTCCTTTCTCCCGGCGAAATCGGTCCAATGGAGATTTCAATGATTGAAACCGGAGAACAGTCCGGGACAATATCCGATGCGGCCAGGCACGTGGCGTCGGCGTATCAGGATGAAGCCGGGCAGACCTTGAAGCTCATTGCGGATTTCGCACCGAAGGCTGTCTACCTTGTTATTGTAATTTATCTGAGCATAATGATCCTCAGATTCTGGGCGCAGATCTGGGGGCAGCAGAATTCCCTGGGCATTTAGGTTCCCTGTAATTGGTGTACTAAATGACTTTATCGGAATCGCTTTCGGTTGAATTCATTTTCGATCCCTATTCCGACCCCGACGAAAACAAAAGAGAGCAATAGTAACCGAATAGCAGAAAATATGCGTATATTAGACAGGTTTAGACTGAGGGATTGCAGTCATCCATTCTTTATCACTGTCCTTATGGTAAAACTCCTTGACTATTCGAACTCTCAGGGCTATCTTCGTCGGATTAAGGAATAATAAAATCCTGTCTTTGCAGTTTTTGGAATGAGATATGTTGATTTGGTAAGACAGGAGATAATCGACAAGCAGCTTGCTTGGTTCATCCTCAAGTACTGTCCTTATTATTACCTTGATCCGATAGTAACAAGTTCGCACATTAAATTTTGAAATTGATCAAGCAGTGACATCTAAAAAAGTACCTTCATTAAAAATTGGGGATCTGGATATAAATCCGCCTATAATCCAGGGCGGAATGGGGGTAAGGATATCCCGTTCCGGTCTTGCGTCTGCAGTAGCTTCCAACGGATGCGTTGGGACAATCGCGAGCGTTGGGCTTGGCCAGTACGAAGATCTTCCGGCATCGCAATTTGTCAAAGTTAACAACGATGCGTTGAGAGCTGAGATAAGAAAAGCCAAATCCCTGACAAAAGGCATAATCGCCGTCAATGTCATGGTGGTGCTGTCAAATTATGAAGAGCTTCTCAAGGTCTGCGTCGAAGAGAATGTCGATATAATAATCTGCGGTTCCGGTCTTCCCCTGGATCTTCCGAAATATGTGCAGGGCACGAAAATAAAGCTGATACCGATCGTATCCTCGGTCAGGGCCTTCGCCATAATATGCAAGAAATGGAAACACCATTTCAACAGGATGCCTGATGCGGTCATCATAGAAGGATCCAAGGCCGGTGGACATCTCGGATACTCATACAATGATATTGCCGAGGGCAAGACAACCCCCATCGAACAGCTCGTTGAAGAACTTGTGGCCTATGTAAAGACTCTTGAAAAGCCGATTCCCGTAATTGCGGCAGGCGGTGTATTCACTGGAGCCGATATTGTAAAATTCCTCAGGATGGGGGCTTCAGGAGTCCAGATGGCGACACGGTTTGTCTGTACCGATGAATGCGATGCCCACATCGACTTCAAGAAGGCATATGTCGCCTCTAAAAAGGAAGACATCATAATCATAAACAGTCCTGTCGGTCTGCCTGGACGGGTGATAAAGAATGAATTTGTAAAGCGCGTGCAGAACGGTGAAACCATCCCGTTCAAATGTCCATACCGCTGCCTGAAGACATGCAATCCCAATCTGGCTCCATATTGCATCGCGAAGGTTCTGGGGAACGCCTCCAAGGGCGTGCTTAATGAATCTTTCGTATTTGCCGGAGCAAACGCCTACAGGTGCAATGAGATAGTTCCTGTCAAGACACTTATAAGTCAATTGAAAGAGGAAATCCTTGCCAGCCTGGAAACGGCTTAAGGGCGGAGAATCGACGGGAGCAGGCGGAAATAGATCTCTAGGCTTTTCTGAAAAACTTCGACCTTGACTATCCGAATGAAATATTGCACAAAAAGGCTTATTTCCAATAAATCAGCATTATTTATGCTTGCTCTACACTCATAAGGCATAGTTAAATTATTCGTTACCTGTTAATTATTAATAAGATAAGTTGCAACGACCACGACACCCAACACCCTATCCACAACTACCACAAAACTCGCCTTCGGATGCTTATCCCGTCAGGAGAAGTGTCATGTCAGCAGTTTTATAAATTATTGAACCAGTCTTCCTGAATATCCACAATCTCGATTTTCTGGGTTGTTAATCCTAGCTTAAGTTCTTTCAGCTTATCGCAAAGTATTTCACCGTCAATGAGATCAATTGGAGGGGCTCCATCTCTCGTTGCTTCCTTGATTGCTTCTCTGGTAAATGTCCCCGTTGTAATAAAAAGTCCTTTATCAGCTCGTCCTTGCATTGCTCCTCTGAAGTCTCTAATTTGACTTGGACTTATAGACCCCTTGTAACGTTTGCATTGGAAGATTATATGAAAGCTTAGTAAACCATGGATTCTTACTATTCCCTTGCCATCAATTCCACCATCACCGCTTCTTCCTGTCACTTCAACCTGAATAAATCCACTCTCTCTAAGAAGTCTTTGCGAGAGTCTTTCAAAAGCCTGGGGTGAAAGATTCAGGATAATCGTCAGAAGTTTATTTTTCCAATCCTCCTGTACAGCGTCATCTTCTGATACGTTTGATACTGATTCCCTATCTTCTTTTTCGCATCGAGTTTTTGTTTTAACAGTTCTCACGATTTCGGTTGATGAAACTGAGTCAATATCAATATCTGATTTTGTTAAAGCCCAAATACCTCTTTCAGAGTTGTCCAATAGTCCGAACTTCTTAAGGTATGTTCTTGACCATGCCAGCCTGTATTCAATTTCAGTTAAGCCGTTATTTTCACCATGAGGAATCTGTAAAACATCATCACCGAGACTCATTATCTTATAGACATTTTCGTTGATTTCTTGAATTGTTCCTGACCCGCCCAAGCTATTTAATGCCTTTAGAACAGGGATCATCATTTCATCATAGGTGGGCATGCTACTGTTTTCTTTTCTGCGCGCCATACATTCTCCTGATATTTGCGGGGATTTCCCTGTGATTCACGAAACTCCAATGGTCTCTTCTGTTAATCTGCACATAGGTACGCTATAAGTCAAGCATTATAAAATCACAAGTGGTAGGAAGCTTCAGGCAGGATTTGTTTGGAAACAACAAGAACTAAATGACACACAGGCTCTTATCTTGTCTTATCTTCACTTTTATCTTTTTTATCTTGCTCTGTGCAATAATTACGCTCATAATTAATATCAGTCAGCCACAATTGTATGAGCTTATATTCAATTATTGACGTCATTTATAGTTTTTAAGCTTTTGCCATTCTCCGCCTCAGCCCGTGACTAAAGATAATACGGTCCGCTTTCGGTTTCAACAATGCTC
>JANYBI010000784.1 GCA_025360875.1 Lentisphaerota bacterium | reverse complement strand
CGTAGAGCCGTGTGCGACTCCGGTACGGCATCACGGTAAGATGGCTTGCTCGCACAGGACCATTGAGAACGAATATCTGCGTGTGCAGGTGAACCAGAACGGGACATTGCGCGTACAGGACAAGAGGACCGGAAAATCGTTTGATCAGCTCCTCACTTTCGAAGAGCAGGCCGACATCGGCGACGGCTGGTACCACGGGCTTGCCGTGAATGACCAGATCTTCTCAAGCTCCGCGGCCGGCGCGGATGTTGCGATTATCGCAGACGGCCGTTTCAAGGCGACGCTGCGGATAGCGGTTACAATGAATGTGCCAGCGCAGTTCGATTTCAAATCCATGACGCGGAGCCAGGCGCTCATACCGTTGAAAATAGTTTCCGATGTCACGCTCAGAGCTGGAACTGACAGGCTTGAAATAGAAACTACTGTGGAAAACAATGTCCTCGACCATCGCCTGAGAGTCCTCTTCCCGACGGACCTGGACGGCAAAACGTATTTCACCGACACCGCGTTCGACGTGGTGGGAAGACAGGTTCCGCTGCCTCCGGACTCACATGCCGGACGCGAACTCGACGTCGAATATTCACCCCAGTGCACATGGTCGGCTTTCGGCGACGGAAAAGCGGGGCTTGCAGTCGTAAGCAGAGGTCTGCCTGAGACGGCGGTACGCGATACCGAGGACAGGCCGATCGCGCTTACGCTCCTGCGCTCGTTCCGCAAAGCCATTTTCAGCAATGACAATATCGGGGGCCAGATCCAGGGAAAGCACAAGTTCAATTACACGATTGTCCCGTTCAAAGGTGGAGTTCCGGTCCTGAAACTCCTGCAGCTCGGACAGGCTGCCAACGGTTCGGTGCGCAGTGCCGCTTTGACAGCCAAGGAGATTAAGCAGTCCGGGCAAGGCTCAAAGCTGCAACTGTCACAATCCTTCCTGTCAGTCTCAGGAGATGCGGTCGTGACATCCGTGCAAAGGCAGGCGGACAAGCTGCTGGTGCGCATGTTCAATCCTTTTGCCAAACCGCAGGATGTCAGCCTGTCCACACCATACGGGATCGTGAGCGCAAAGAGCGTTTCCCTTGACGGGCGTAATGACAAGGTCATCAGCACGGACGTGAAGAATGGAGTTGTGCATTTGACACTGCCAGCAAAACGGATCGCGACCATCATCATGAAGATCGGCAAGACGACAGTTAAAGCGTAGCCAGACGACAGGCACAAAGTTGCAAAGGTACACAGCAGCAAGACTCTGGCATATTGCGGGTTCAGTCTTTCCTGTTTGCATGAACGGAACGCCGGCAACTTGCCGGCTCAATTGAACAGATGTCACCAGGTTGGTGGCGTTCCATGAAGAAGGCCTGTGCGACCCAGAAAAGACTGAGGCACTACCGGACATCGGACAAAAAGCCGAATACTTCCGGAATCATGCTTGATTTTGGGTTATTTTGGTATATTTATAGTTGTAACTACGGCATGATAACCGAATAAATGGAACCTCTAAAGCGGAGGATTTGCCAAATGAAAAAGAAATTCACCCTTATCGAGTTACTGGTCGTAATTGCGATCATCTCCATCCTGGCCGCCCTGCTGCTGCCGGCGCTGAGTGCGGCAAAGAAGCGCGCCATGTCGATCGCCTGCGCGGGCAATACGCGCCAGATCGGGGTGGCGCTGATCTCCTATACCGACGACTGCGATGGGCGCATACCCTATGTTGATGGCAGCAGAACTGCCCTGATCAACACCGTGCAGGGCGGATACATTTCCGGCGGCAGCCAGGGCAATGGCGGCGTTTTCAGCTGTCCCGGCGACACTTGGCGCAGCGCCTCGCACGGCGGCAATGCCACAATCCGCAATGTAAGGATAGAAACGGTGCAGTTTTCCAATATGACCGGATTGGCGTTGACCAGCGACGGCTGGGATCCCCGGCAGGGCGAATGGTGGGGCAATGTCAGCGAGCAGCTATACACGCAGTACAGCGTCAACGGGCAGAGCGCCTGCGCTCCAGGCGCCCCCCAGCGGATCTATCCGTTCATGTCGCCGTATGACTATGAACATGACAGTGGCGGCGTTCCCGGCAGAGGATGGTGGACGGATTTTTCCAGTTATCCGCAGCGGCAGCTGGCCGCGGTGAAGAACCCTAGCACCACGCTCATGCTGGCGGATTCATCCTGGTCTGACTGGGGCGTACGCGGCATGGTCTGGCGTCATCCGGGAATCAGCGCCAACGCCGTGTTCATAGATGGGCATGTCGATAATCTCAAGGCTCGTGAACTGCACGGCACGACTCCACCGCAATACGGAATTGGTGAATACGAGGTCTGCATACTGGACGGCAACGAACCGTTGCTGCTCTGGGATAAATGAGCCAATTGTGAATTTTCAGAGATTTCCATAATGATTGAAGCGAAAAGGTTGCCAATGAAAAATAAGCTCCTTGACGAACTGCCTGCAGTGAGTCGGGCAAAGGCGAAAGCATTCACCCTTATCGAACTGCTCGTAGTGATTGCGATAATTGCGATCCTCGCAGCTCTCCTGCTTCCGGCCCTCAAGTCCGCGAAGGACGCAGCGAACTCCATCGCCTGCGCCGGGAACCTGCGGCAGATGATGGTGGGATTTCTAAATTACCTTGGTGATTACAATTACACAATCCCCTATTCACGCCAAAGCGGCCTGGTTTCAAATGTCGACGACGTCCTCCATGAATACATGTACCCCGGACAGCCCGGAGCGAACTGGGGCACCGGCAAATTGGATTCGCGGCAATGTCCGACCGCGATGAGCAAGTATTCCCCCATGTACGGATACAAGTTCATCTACAGCGCCAATTCCGGCTGGAAGTCGTCACCTGAACCCAATAACGATCCTGCCGCAAGCACGGCAATGAACGAGGGACGCAAGTGGGACCAGCTCATCCATCCTGAGCTCTATCCGTTTTTCGCAGATGCCGCCTGCGGGCCATGGGGTCCCGGCTACAGCCATTACCCGACCATGCCTTCCTGCTACTATGGGATACCCGAGTGGAAAGGCGTGGGGCCACACCATAGCAACGGGAAACAGGCGAATGTCACCTACGCCGACGGCCATACCAGCTCCGTGGCCATTCTCACAGTGATCCTGGATGGAAACAACTGGTTTCTAAACCGCTGAGACCTTGACGATTTGGTTTGAGATGATTTATGGAGCATGCGGTTTCCAGTTTTCAGAAAAAAAAGAAGCAAATGTATCAAATCTCCGTCATCCGTGATATAATAGCCGAAAGTAGCGTCCCATACCTGAAACAGAAGAGGAAAATTGCCTATGAATAAGAAAATTATATCATTTACGCTGATACTCCACAGTCAAAGGTTCTCTGTGTTAAATTTCCTTTAGAAACTCCATGTTCAAGATAGTCATTTCTTCAACGAGATTCAAGAGCCTCCTGTAGTTTTCCGAATACTCTCTTGCCAGCCCCTCCCTTCTTCTGCCAAG
>JANYBI010000777.1 GCA_025360875.1 Lentisphaerota bacterium | reverse complement strand
AGTTCATCACGTGACCACGTTGGCACGTGGAACGTGACTCACGTGGCAGCTTTAGCGTGAGTGTTATATCAGAAGCCAGGCAAGCTAAAGTTTGTACTCAAACGACTATTTCCGACTTCAACTGTTATATGTCAATTAAATGTTGGAGTACAAGCTTCAGCTTGCGTATTATCTTCAAGCAAAGACACGCTGAAGTTTGTGCTTCTTGGCCGAAAGCGGCACAATCAGGCGGGAAGTCTAGTTCGCCATCAGTTGCCGGCAAGATGCCGGCGCTCCGATAAGAACAGCCCTTACGGGCTTAATTGGACGTTGCTCGAAAATGGGGTAGCACAGACATTCCTGTCTGTGGCAGAAAATTAAATTTAAACCTACAGACAGGAATGTCTGTGTTACTTTTAAAGACAAATTTCATTTTGTATTAGAAATTCATTTGTAGTTAATCCGCCTGAGGAGGATTAATGCCGTAATGTATGTTCTTTGCTTAGGTTGGAGTTCACAGCTTTAGCGTGCGTATTTTTCTTAAAAACCAAGACACGCTAAAGCTGTGAACTCCAATGAAGATATTTCTGAAGCAACCATAACGAGTCATGCTATTCACTTCGATATTCGAATGTTCGATTGTTCGTAATTCGGTTGTTCACTTCTTCTTCTTTTTCAGAATTTCCAGCGCTCCGGGGAAAGGGCTCAGGGCGCGTTCGAAGATTCCAAGCGAAAAGGCTATTGCGACTCCGTAGTTCGTGATCGGGACTCCGGCTTCGCGGCATCTCAAAATCCTTGAGAGCAGCAGACGGCGGTTGAAAGTGCAGCTCCCGCAATGGACGATCAGCTTGTATTTTCCAATGTCGTCGGGGAAATCACAGCCCTGCGTATGTTCGAAATTAAGCTTGCCACCTACGTACTGGGTCAGCCATCGCGGTATTTTTATCCTGCCGATATCTTCGCCGACCGGATGATGCGAACAAGCTTCAGCCATCAGCACGTTGTCGCCGGGTTTCAGCTTGTCAATCGCGAGCGCTCCTTCGACGAATGTCTGGAGATCTCCTTTGAACCTTGCGAAAAGGATTGAGAAGGAAGTGAGCGGAATATTGTCTGGCGTGTCACCGGCAACTTTCAGGAATCCTTGGGAATCCGTTATGACAATGTCCGGAGGGCGTCTGAGACGTTCGAGGGCGTCGCGAAGTTCGCGTTCCTTTACCACCATGCAGTATGAATCGTTGTCCAGTATGTCACGTATTGTCTGGACCTGCGGAAGTATCAGCCTCCCTTTTGGCGCCTCCAGATCAATCGGGACAACCAGCATCGCCAGGCTTCCGGGCGGGAGCAGGTCGCCGGCGATCGACTTTTCAGATATGAATTCTTCAGGGACGTTCTTTATGAGCGTCTCGCGGAACTCATTGAGCCCTTTGCCTTCGCTGGCAACGGTTTCAAGATATGGAATTTTCAATGTGCCGAGCTTTTTGCGGAGAGCAGCCGATGGTCTGGAGATGTCGCTCTTGTTGAGGACAGCAATAACAGTTATATGGAGTCCGTTCAGCTCATTGTAAATTTCATCTTCAAACTTCCCCCATTTGCCGGCCTCAGCCACTATTACCGCGACATCTGTCCTGTCGAAGATCTTTCTTGTCTTGCTGACGCGCAGTTTTCCCAGCGCGCCGGTATCGTCGATTCCGGCGGTGTCAATGAAAAGGACCGGCCCGATCGGAAGCATCTCCATCGGTTTCTCAACGGGGTCCGTAGTCGTCCCAGCCACATCCGAGACTATCGAGACCTGCTGCTTTGTAAGGGCGTTCAGGAACGAGGATTTTCCGACGTTCCTGCGTCCGAAAATCCCTATGTGGAGCCGTAGACCTTTTGGAGTGTTCTGCATAAATATTTAAGTACCGGTTTTTAATGGACATGAATGACAAAATTGACATCAGGGACTTATGTAAAAGAGATATCTAATCGCCGATTCGCCGATACTCCGTTTCTCCGATACTTGTTATTGAATTGGTGCCAGCACTATCCTGAAACCGATGTCGGCGGTGGCGAAATCAGGCTTGTCCGCGTAACGTGTCGATGATCGGCAGAATTTCTTGTCGAAACACCAGCTGCCGCCTTTCAGGATTCGGAAATCCCCGTTTGATGAATACGGGTCTGAAACTCCATCCTTGTAGACATCCGTCTTTACGCCATTCTCGCCGTATTCGCAGGAGTCCAGACACCATTCCCATACGTTGCCGTACATGTCGCATATGCCCCAGGGGTTTGGAGATTTGGTCGCAACGTCCTGTGTGCTGTTTTTGCTGTTGCTGCCGATCCACCCGAGTTCCTCTATATCTCCCGAGTAATCTCCGGTAGTTCCGGCCCGGCACGCATATTCCCATTCGGCTTCAGTCGGCAGACGGTAAACATATCCATCGGGGAGGCGTCCGGCTTTCTTTTCAATCTCGGTCAAGTTGTTGCAGAAATCAACTGCGTTCAGCCAAGTGACCTGTTCGACAGGAAGGTTTTTACCATTATAGAGGCTTGGATTCTTGCCTGACAATTTTTCATATTGCGTCTGGTTTATTTCAGTCTTGCCAATCCAGAACGGCTTTGAGATCTTCACCTTATGCGCAGGCTTCTCATCATTGCCCCACTGTTCCGAACCCATGGTGAATTCACCGGGCTCCAGGAGGATCATTGCAAGCCCGAGATCGCTGATCGTCCTGTCCTTGCTGCTGTCCCTGGGAGGCTGGGGAGTGCTGCATCCCGCAATTGTCAGGTATGTCACTAGTGCTGCCGGCAAAAGCATATG
>JANYBI010000774.1 GCA_025360875.1 Lentisphaerota bacterium | reverse complement strand
CCGGCAGGGAAGTTGCAGGAAAGATCACTAAGGCGCAGATCAAGGAGATCGCAAATCTCAAGATGAAGGATCTCAACGCCCGTACGGAAGCCGCAGCTCTCCGGATCATCGAAGGCACTGCCCGTAGCATGGGTATCGAGGTGACAGATGCGTAAGAGAAGCAAATCATACAAGGTAAAGTTCGAGAAGATTGGTGCGAACGCCAAGCTCAACATCAAAAAGGCGGTAGAGCTTCTTGTATCTCTTCCCAAACCCAAATTTGATGAGACCGTTGACATTGCATTCAAGCTAGGTATCGACCCCAAGCAGTCCGACCAGAACGTCCGCGGAACCGTAGGTCTTCCAAAAGGAACAGGTAAAGCGGTGCGCGTGGCAGTCGTTGCGGACGGCGAGGCGGCGAACAAGGCGAAGGCCGCCGGAGCTGATTTCGTCGGATTTGAAGACCTCATTGGAAAGATCAAAGGCGGGTGGCTTGATTTCGATATCCTCATATCGACACCTTCCGCGATGAACCAGGTCAGAACTCTTGGTAAGGTCCTCGGACCGAAAGGCCTCATGCCCAACCCCAAGACCGGCACGGTCACTGAACAGGTCGACGTGGCTGTCAAGGAATCCAAGGCTGGCCGGGTTGAATTCAGAATTGACAAGGGCGCATGCATTCATGTGCCAGCCGGAAAAATATCTTTCAAGAAAGAGGACATCGAGGAGAACTGCAGGGCGATCATACAGGCGATTGTCCGTGCCAAGCCGGCGGCGGCCAAAGGCGTCTATATTGAAAGCTGCACGCTCTCTTCAACGATGAGTCCCGGAATCAGGGTTGATGTCAACGAATTTTCCAAGGCGGTGGTATCATGAGAGTTGAAAAAGTACAGCTGTTGAATGAAATCGGAAACACGCTCGAGAAATCGGACTACGTGTTCCTTATAACTTACAAGGGTCTCAAGGTTTCGGATTTCTCCGAACTCCGAGGGGCGCTTGGCAAATTTAGTGCAGAATGCCATGTCCTGAAGAACCGCATGATCAGGAAAGCCGCGGAGCAGAAAGGCATAAAGGGCCTTTCGGAACTGAAGCTTGTCGGAGACACTGCCTTAGTTTCTGGAAAAGGCGATGCAGGCCCGGTTGCGAAAGCTCTCATGGTTTACTCTAAAGCCCATGAGCAAGTTTCACCGAAGGCCGGATATCTTGAAGGCTCAGTCATGAGCAAAGGCGACATATCGGCCCTTGCCAGCCTGCCCACGCGTGACGTCCTCAGGGCACAGTTGCTCGGAGTACTTATCGCTCCTTCAAGGAATCTCGTCTCCCTTCTCAACGTCAAGGCTTCAGAGATCGTGAATGTCCTGAACGCGTTTAAAGATAAAAAAGAAAAAAGCAATTAAAAATCAAATATGGAGGTCCTAATATGTCAGATGAAGTAAAAGTTGAAGTTTCAAAGGAAATGGATCAGTTCATCTCCTACGTCGAAAATCTTTCAGTGCTCGAACTCTCAAAGCTCGTAAAGGCTCTTGAAAACCGTCTTGGTGTTTCAGCAGCGGCTCCTGTCGCTGCAGTTGCAGCGGCTCCGGCTGGCGCAGCGGCTCCGGCTGCTGAAGAGAAAACCGAGTTCACAGTCGTTCTCGCCAACTTCGGCGCTGACAAGATCAAAGTCATCAAGGAAGTCAGGACAATCACAGGTCTCGGGCTCAAGGAAGCAAAAGACCTTGTAGAAGGCGCGCCGAAGTCCGTCAAGGAAGGCGTTACCAAGGATGAAGCCGCCAAGATGAAAGCGCAGCTTGAAGCAGCCGGCGCAAAAGTTGAACTTAAATAAATTATTAAAAAACTAATGGAAGTGGCGGGGGAATTTCCCCGCTGCTCCATTATTTTTGATTTTCTGGAGTTGGAGATCGCATCTCCTCTTTTCGTTAATTCTATATAACAATCTTTGCAGGGTGGACTATGACTGAACGCTTAAATTTTGGTAAACTGCAGGACGTGCTTAATATTCCGGACCTGATAGGGGTCCAGTTGGAATCTTATGCGACATTCCTGCAGAAGGATGTTCCTCCGGAAAAAAGAAAAAATCAGGGTTTGCAGGAAGTATTCAAGGAAGTTTTCCCGATTGAAAGCTTCGACAAGCAGCTCGCGCTTGATTTTACTGGTTATACGATAGGTGAACCTAAACGCAGCGTCCTCGATTGCATCAAGGACAGTGACACTTACAGCTCTCCTCTGCATGTCTCTTTCAAAATCGACGACAAGGGCAAGAAAATAGATGAGGCTGTCTATTTCGGCGATATCCCTATGATGACCGACCGAGGGACATTTGTAATCAACGGCGCTGAACGTGTCATCATAAGCCAGCTCCACAGATCGCCTGGAATCTGCTTCGAGAAAACACGTCATTCAAATGGCCGCACGCTTTATTCCTACAGGATCATCCCGGACCGCGGCTCATGGATGGAAGTCCAATACGACATCAATGATCTCATCTATATCTATCTTGACAGAAGACGCAGGAGGAGAAAGTTCCTCATCACCACGTTCCTCCGCGCAATAGGATACGAAACCAATGCGGACATCCTTTCCGCCATCTATAAGGTCGACTCCTACACTGTCGCGACTCTCCTCAAGAAGAGCGGCAAGGAACTTTCGAATTTCTACACCGTCAACGATGTCTCCGATCCATCCGGTTCGGTTATCGTCGCCGAGCTTGAGCCGCTTACGGAGACTATCCTGAAAACCATTTCAGATGCCGACGTTAAAAAGGTCCAGCTCGTGGAAATTCCCGATGGAGTCAACCACATGATCCTCTGCCTCAAGCGCGACCCATCCAGGAACGTTGAGGAAGCTCTCAAGGAAGTCTACAAAAGGATGAGACCCGGAGATCCACCAAGCATCAGCAATGCAAAACAGCTCCTGAAACGCCTCTTCTTCGATGTGCGCCGCTATGATCTTGGCGAAGTCGGAAGATTCAAGATCAACCAGAAGCTTGGGACTAATATCCCTATGTCGGTAAGAATTCTCGACAAGAATGATCTGATGGAGGCCACCAAGAATCTTATCAAGCTCCGCAATATCGGTGGACAGGCCGATGATATCGACCATCTCGGCAGCAGACGCGTAAGAACTGTCGGAGAACTTCTCCAGAACCAGTGCCGCGTAGGTCTCGTCAGGACTGAACGCCTCATCCGTGAACGCATGACGCTTCTCGGAACAGATGGTGTAAGTGTCACTCCCGGACAACTCGTCAATCCAAAGGCTTTCGCCGGAGTAGTCAGGGACTTTTTCGCGAGGAACCAGCTCTCGCAGTTCATGGACCAGACGAATCCGCTTTCGGAACTGACAAATAAAAGACGTCTAAGCGCCCTCGGACCAGGCGGACTAAGCCGCGAACGCGCGGGATTCGAAGTCCGCGACGTACATTCCAGCCATTATGGCCGCGTATGCCCGATTGAGACCCCCGAAGGTCCGAACATCGGTCTTATTTCGTCCATGTCACTTTATTCCAGGATCAACCGCTACGGATTCCTTGAGACTCCGTACCGGACTGTAAAACATGGTGTCGTCACAAAGGATATAGACTACCTTACAGCCGACCAGGAGGAGAAATTCGTCATCGCCCAGGCAAATGCCACCATCGATGAAAAAGGCAAGCTCCTCAGCGAAATGGTAATGTGCAGATATCAGGGCGACTCTTCTGAAATAGCACGCGAGAAGATCCAGTATATGGATGTCTCCCCCAAACAGCTTGTAAGCGCAGCGGCCGGACTTGTTCCGTTTCTTGAGCATAACGACGCGAACCGCGCGCTCATGGGTTCGAACATGCAACGCCAGGCCGTTCCTTTGATGACTACTGAATCACCTCTTGTAGGCACGGGACTCGAACAGCGTGTCGCGTCGGATTCAAGGGCGATTGAGACGGCTGTCAAGGAAGGTATCGTCGCAAGCGTCAATGGGAACTTTGTAATTGTATCTCCTGACGGCAAGGTGCCAAAATCGGAGAAGGACGAGAAATCACAGTTCTACCAGCTGAAGAAATATCTCCGCAGCAACGCCGGAACTTGTATAAACCAGAGACCTGTCGTCAGAGTCGGACAGAAAGTCAAGAAAGGCGATGTCATCGCAGACGGCGCCGCGACAGACCATGGCGAACTCGCACTCGGCAAGAACGTCTTCGTCGCATTCATGCCGTGGTGCGGATACAACTTCGAGGATGCTATCGTCATAAACGAGAGGGTGGTCAAGGATGATGTATTCACAAGCATACACATCGATGAGTTTGAACTTACTGCCCGCGACACGAAGCTAGGTCCTGAAGAGATAACTCGCGATATTCCTAACGTAAGCGAGGAAGCACTTAGGAACCTTGGACCTGACGGAATCATCAGACTTGGTGCCGAAGTCAAGGCCGGCGACATTCTCGTAGGGAAAATCACTCCCAAATCTGAAACTGAACTTGCCCCTGAAGAAAGGCTTCTGAGAGCTATTTTCGGTGAAAAGGCGGCTGATGTCAAGGATTCAAGCCTTATTGTCAGCAGCGGCAAGGGCGGCATAGTCATGGATGTCAGGATCGAGAGGAGCAAGGATCCGAACAGGCAGTCCCTCACGAAATCTGAAATCCGCCGTCAGACAAAGATGGCGAAGGACAACTATAAGAACGAATACAACGAGATCGTGGAGGAGCTTGCGGACAAGCTTGCCGAAATCATACTCGGCCAGAAACTCCCCTGCCCCATCTACGATGCATCGTCATCAAAGAGCAATGCGATACTTATTTCCGCGAACAGGAAAGTGACGAGGAGTTCTGTCCTAAAACTCGCCAACAAGAACCAGCAGTACAAAATGGATTCATGCCCTCTGAGGAAAACTATCGACGGCATAATCGATACTTACGTGCCAAGGTTCAAGGAGATCGAACAGAACAGGGATGAAATCCTGAAAACGCTTGAAAAGGGCGAAGGGATAGATCCTGGAATAGTCAAAAAGGTCAAAGTCTATGTCGCAAGCAAGCGCAAGCTCGAAGTTGGCGACAAGATGGCCGGCCGTCATGGAAACAAGGGCATAGTCGCAAAAATAGTGCCTGAAGAAGATATGCCGTATCTTGCCGACGGAACTCCGGTTGACATCGTACTGAATCCGCTCGGTGTGCCGAGCCGTATGAATGTTGGACAGGTTCTCGAGACCCATCTCGGATGGGCGGCGAAGATTCTCGGTCTCAAGGTCGCAAGTCCTGTATTCGACGGTGTCAACGAGGAAACAATTGTCGAGCTCATGAAAAAGGCCAACGACAAGATTTCAAAGGAAAAGGGCAGTCCTTCCACCCTGGGATTCAGACAGGTGGGCGGCAAGCTCGTATTCGATGGAAAGACCGATCTCTTCGACGGAAGAAGCGGTGAAAAATTCGCGCAGCGCGTATTCGTAGGGCAAATATACATGATGAAACTCGACCATCTCGTGTCAAATAAGATCCATGCACGCGCAGTCGGTCCATATTCCCTGGTTACACAGCAGCCTCTAGGCGGTAAAGCCCAGCACGGCGGCCAGCGTTTCGGCGAAATGGAAGTCTGGGCGCTAGAAGCATATGGGGCGGCATATACCCTCCAGGAAATGCTGACAGTCAAGAGCGATGATGTCGTAGGACGCGCAAGGATCTATGAATCCATTGTCAAGGGTCACAACGTTCTCGAACCGCACAGGCCTGAATCCTTCAATGTTCTGCTCAAGGAAATGCAGAGTCTTGGAATTGATATCCGGATCACAAACAAACAAAACTTGACTGAATAAAACCGCAGGAGGACTTTAAAGTGATAGATAGCAGTTATGCATATAAGGAGCTTCTCGGACAGCGTGAGGAGAGTTCTTCATTCGGCGGAGTCACGATTAACGTGGCCTCTCCTGAAGTCATCCGCTCGTGGAGTCACGGAGAAGTCAAGAATCCTGAAACAATAAACTACCGGAGCTTCAAGCCTGAAAAGGGCGGTCTCTTCTGCGAAAGGATTTTCGGCCCTACACGCGACTGGGAATGTAATTGCGGAAAATACAAGAGGGTTAAGCACAAGGGTGTGGTCTGTGACAGGTGCGGCGTGGAAGTTACGCAGTCAAGGGTCAGACGCGAACGCATGGGGCACATTGATCTTGCCGTCCCGGTGTCACACATCTGGTTCTTCAAGTGCATGCCCAGCCGTATCGGGTTCATGCTCGACATGACCGCCAGGGCGCTTGAAAGAATCATCTACTATGAGGACTGGGTTGTAACTGATCCGGGGGACACTCCTCTCAAACTTGGACAGCCTCTCTCAGAGCTCGAATACCGCGAGGCACGTGAAGATTACGGTGAAAACTTCAAGTCCGACATGGGAGCCCCGGCTGTAAGGACTCTGCTTGAAAAAATAAATCTTGAGACTCTCAGAAAGGAGCTTGAGGAGCAGATGGCTTCCACCAGGAGCAAGGTCATCCGCGTCAAGCTCGCCAAGAGGATCAGGCTTGTAGAAGGCTTCTTCAAGAGCAGTTCACGTCCGGAATGGATGATAATGGAAGTCCTTCCCGTGCTTCCTCCGGATCTCAGGCCCCTAGTTCCCCTCGAGGGCGGAAGATTCGCCACGTCTGATCTCAATGATCTGTACAGGAGGATCATAAACAGGAACAACCGACTGAAGAACCTCCTGAAACTCAGGACTCCTGAAGTCATCATCAGGAATGAGAAACGCATGCTCCAGGAAGCCGTCGACGCCCTTCTTGATAATGGACGTCACGGACGGGCCGTAACGGGCGCCGGGAACCGTCCCCTCAAATCCCTCAGCGACATGCTTAAGGGGAAACAAGGCCGCTTCCGCCAGAACCTTCTTGGAAAACGTGTCGACTATTCAGGCCGTTCTGTCATCGTAGTCGGACCCGAGCTCCAGCTCGGACAGTGCGGACTCCCGAAAAAAATGGCACTGGTGCTCTTTGAGCCGTTCATAATCCGCTATCTTAAGCAGAGAGGCTATGTACACACGGTACGCAGTGCGAAAAAGCTGATCGAGCGCGGCGAACCTGTAGTATGGGACATCCTTGAGGAAGTTACAAAAGGGCATCCGGTCATGCTTAACCGTGCGCCGACGCTCCATCGCCTCAGTATCCAGGCATTTGATCCGATCCTTATCGAAGGTTCCGCCATCCGTATCCATCCACTCGTATGTACGGCGTTCAACGCCGACTTCGACGGTGACCAGATGGCCGTGCATATCCCGCTTTCAAGCCCGGCACAGCTCGAGGCGAAACTTCTCATGTTCGCCACGAACAACATATTCTCGCTTGCAAATGGAAAACCGATAACGACTCCGACACAGGATATAACGCTCGGATCATATTATCTCACCGTCAAGCCCAGAAATGTTGAAAAGGCCAAGACTTTCAAGGACTACTTCGAGGTCATCTCCGCTCTTGACGCTGAAATCATCAAGATACATGATGCTATCAAGATCCCCAATCCTGATTTAGGGAAGAAGACCTGCAATGGCAATTCGGAAAGCCGCTTCATACTGACAACCGCCGGACGTTGCATATTCAATGAAATATGGGACAAGGCCCTCGGTTTCTACAATGAAGTCGCCGACAAAAAACGCCTTGGAAAACTCATAACCCTCACCTATCGGACTGTCGGACACGAAAAGACCGTCGAAGTTCTTGATGCCATCAAGAGGCTTGGCTACGAATATGCGACTCGCGCCGCATTCTCCATCTCAATCACCGACATGGTGATACCGGAGAAGAAGGAAGAGCACATTGTCAATGCCAGGAAGGAAATTGACAAGGTCGAAGCACAGTTCCACCGCGGTGTGATCACTGCTGGCGAACGCCACAATAAGATCATCGACATATGGACACAGGCCAGCAACAGGGTCGCTAACGAACTCTTTGCTTCTCTGGATTTTTCAACTGACAAGTCGAAGTCCAATGAAATCAACCCCGTGTTCGCAATGCTTGATTCCGGAGCACGAGGCAGCAAGGATCAGATCCGCCAGCTCGCAGGAATGCGCGGCCTTATGGCTAAACCTTCTGGCGACATCATCGAGCGTCCAATCATATCCAACTTCAGGGAAGGTCTTTCCGTCCTTGAATACTTCATCAGTACCCATGGAGCCAGAAAAGGTCTTGCCGATACAGCCCTCAAGACTGCGGACTCCGGATATATGACCCGTAAACTCGTGGACGTCTCCCAGGATGTCATCTGCAATGAGCATGACTGCGGAACCGTAAAGGGTATCTGGGTCGGAAACGTTGTTGAAGGCGACGAGGAGATTATTCCCCTGAGAGACAGGATAGTCGGAAGATTCAGCGCCCAGGACATCCGTGATCCCGTGAAAGGTGATGGTTCCCTCCTAGTTGCCGCAAACGATGAGGTAACTGATCAGATCGCTACAAATTTAGCCGACAGTGGAATCA
>JANYBI010000764.1 GCA_025360875.1 Lentisphaerota bacterium | reverse complement strand
CGATGGAAGGCAAGGCATATACCGACAGGGTTGAGTATGCACAGTTCCTGCATGACGGCTCTGAAATAGCCATGAAGGGGCTTGAGGCATGGCAGGCCGGGCACAAGCTCGGAGATGAAAATACGCTCTCGATCACACTGCCGCAGATGAAACCGGGAGTTACAGTTCCAGTAGTGGAGCTTTTCCTGAAAAAGTAGATGTCAGGCTGATGATGGGGATTGTCATAATCCGTACGGGAAGTGACCGTACGGATTATATTATCTCATGGATTGATATCTTATCTTTTCGGAGATCTGCTTTTCCAATTCCGCCGCCTCATCTATGGAGATTTTCAGTTCCTGGCGTTTAGTGTCAAGCTCAACATGCTGTTCAGGGCTTATTTTCCCGTCAGGCGATGAAATGACAAGTTCCCTGATAGCCTCGGAATAGGCATCTATCGATTCCAGCGTAGGGTAAGAAAGCTCAATCCTTATCTTGTTTTCAATCGCCCTTGCATGGGGTCTGCTTACTCCGAGGCGCTCCGCCCGCCGGTCCAGTTCCCTGCGCTCAGCAGGGGATATGCTGCCGTCGACCAGGAATAGGCGTATTACGTCCTCAAGCATCGCTGCAGGGGAACTGATGAGAGGGCCGAAGCTTGCGAGCCTGACTTCATTTCTTGAATCCGAAAGTTTCTGCGCATCTGAAAAGTCAATCTTGTCCAGTGCGGCAATAGTGCTTCTTGCATCGGGGAACCTGTCATTGGGCTTTTTTGCGAGAAGCTTCATGGTCACGCAGGCAAGCTGATGTGGTATTCCAGATGAAGTATCAATCGGATCTGGCTCGATAGTAAGAATGAGATTCCGCATCGTCTCTATGCTTATATCCCCTCTCGGTCTAAATATTTTCTTCCCTACAAGCATCTCATACAGCACCGCACCTGTCGAATAGAGATCGACCCTGTGGTCGTAAGGTTTCTGGGAAATCTGCTCCGGAGCCATATACAGGGGAGTTCCTATGACCCTGTCCTGCAGGCTCTCCATTATGCCTCCGGCTATCACAGGCAGATGCGCAACACCGAAATCAGAGATCTTGGGCTCACCCCTTGGACCGAAAAGAATGTTCTGCGGCTTGATATCCCTGTGGATGACCGATACATGATGCGCGGCATCAAGCCCGGTCAGGACACCGGCAATGATCCTTACGGCAGTCTGGGCTTCAATCTTCTTCTCCTTCTTCAAATAGGAAGTCAGGCTTCCACCGCCTATATATTCCATTATTATGCAAGCTGAACCGTCGTCCTCCTCCAGAGACAGTACATTGACGATGTTCAGATGATCGAGCTGGGCCCCTATCCTGGCCTCCTGCATGAACCTCCTATAGATCTCCGAATCGCTTCCGCCTTTCTTGACAAGCTGCTTGACCGCCACGAGACGTCCAATCTTCCTGTCTTCGGCAAGAAAGACGATTCCAAAGGCCCCCTTGCCCAATGTCCGCCTGATAATGTATCTTTTAATTACTTCCGGAGGCAGTGGAACCGGCGCGCCGAACTCCTGTTGTTCCTCGGACATCGGAAGCGTATTTTCCAGGGGATCCTCATCTTCAAGAGGCAGGCGCACTTTTGAAAAAAGACGCTGCGCGGAATAAAATAGCGGATTTATATCCATATGATTAGACCATGACACATCAGCCTGCGGCGATGTAAGATCAAATTAGATTCATAAGGCAAATGCTCAAGCCTTGCCAGTCAGCCTGCTTATCCGATCCGCTACATCCTTGTACCTGATGTTTGCGCGGTAGATCACCTTAAAGGATTCCACGGCTTTTTCGGTATCGTTCGTCTCCTCATACAGTGATGCGAGGCAGTAGAGTGCATCCATTTTCTGCTTGTCCATGGCAACCATCTCGCTGATCGCCTTAGTGTATTCCTCGATGGCAATGTCATATTGTTTTTTCAGCTGGAAACATTGTCCAAGGTAGACGATAGCCGAAAGCCTGCGCTGCGGATGCTTCTGGGCGAGCTGGAACTCATGGAGGGCGTTCTCGTCATCGCCAATATCAAAATAAACGACTCCAAGCTCGTATCTCAGCTGCAGATCATTGGGATAGCTGTTCAC
>JANYBI010000752.1 GCA_025360875.1 Lentisphaerota bacterium | reverse complement strand
TTACTTTTTTTGCCATCGGACTGTCGATTTTTACTGTATTGCTCTTTCCGTCAGGATCACTCGAGAACCAATTGCCTGTTGATGCGACCCAGTTGGAAGGAATGGAAAAGGAGTCGATGTAGGAATAATTAACACTGGCGTACCTGTAGCTTACGGCAAGCTGGGAGTATCCCTGTCCGGAATTGGAATCCCTGTTGAAGACATTGAAACTGGCATCATTTCCAGCTGTAAAATTGTTCACAGTATTTCCATATCCCGGGCAGGCGAGCAGCCTGATTGCCCGGCTGTCGAGTTCTCCGCTTGTGAAAAGATAGCCGAGCCCGCGGGGTGTAAGATCAGTATCATCATGAAACTGAAAAGTAAATCCGGCCTGTGGCGGGAGGAAGGAATCATAGTCAACAGAGTAATTTGCGATTCCGAGAGAAATCTGCTTGTGCTGGTTCATGCATTGGATTCTCTTGGCCATTTCCTTTGCCTCCTTCAGTGCCGGAAGCAGCAATGCCGCAAGAATTGCGATGATCGCAATTACCACCAGCAGCTCGATCAGGGTGAAGGGATTAACACGAAATTTTGATCCAGAAAAAATTGTATTTCTTGTGATCATATTTATCCACCCCCTGCTGTTATTATATGAAATATCGCCCTGAAAAGCAAGCCCATGTCCCAAGGGAATCCAAATATCTGTTTTTGATGTTACTGTCGGGTATTTTATGCCTCTATCAGTTCCTGTTCAAAATATCCTTGCACGTATCCCAGAATCGCTGCCGCCAATGATAGACGGTTCCCGTCTGAGTGGGATAGATTGCCTTTCCGTTCAGCCATGAAGCGGAACCGTCATACAGGCTCACATTGGCTCCGCGTACCCTGTGGGTGTAGGGATTTATCCATGATGAACCGGTTGGAAGGGCTCCGACTCCGCCGTTCGGATTCCATATGCAGGCCGTGCGTATCTGGACAACTTGCGCCATCTTGCTGTCAATTTTAATTGTATGAGTTATTCCGTCAGGTTCAGCGGATGCCCAGGTTCCGGTCGAGGGCACCCAGGAGGAGGGGATTGAGTTGTAGTCCATATAGGAATAGTTTACGCTGGCGTACCTGTAGCCTAAGGCAACCTGGGAGTATCCCTGTCCGGAATTGGAATCCCTGTTGAAGACATTGAAACTGGCATCGTTTCCTGCCGTGAAATTGTTCACATTGTTTCCGTATCCCGGACAGGCGATCAGCCTGACGGCCCTGTTTTCGAGTTCTCCGCTTGTGAACAGGTAGCCGAGTCCACGGGGCGAGAGGTCGTTGTCGTTGTGGAACTGGAAAGTAAATCCAGCCTGAGGAGGAAGAAAATTGTCATAGTCTATGGCATAATTCGAAATGCCCAGCGAAAGCTGCTTATGGTTGTTCATGCACTGGATTCTTATTGCAGATTCCTTCGCTTCCCTGAGCGCCGGAAGCAGCAGCGCCGCGAGGATTGCGATGATCGCAATCACCACGAGTAGCTCGATTAACGTGAATCGAGCTACTCTCGCCGTCCCCCGTCGCCAAGGCGCTATGGGGGACACGGTCGCTCCCCGCAGTCGCGGGGCAGCTATGGCGGGCACAGCGACTAATAGTTCGATCAATGTGAACGAGATGCCGCGAGATCCCCCCTATGTGATTCCGTATAAGTCATACTGCACCCCCTCCGCTCCTTCGCTTATCATATCAGTTCATCAGCTTTTAAACAATATGGTTTCATGGAAAACTTCTGCCTGGACGTATGCTGTCAGAAATGCCCGCCCAGTCCGGGAATCTCATTCTGGATCAGCAGCACGCGGAAATCGCGCGCCTCGACTTTCAGCAGGAATGTCCCGTCCGGCTGCCAGATGTATCCCGGGTTCTCCATGGTCTCGAAGTCATAGGTGCTTCTGATCTCCTTCGGGCCGGGCTTCCGCATGATGGAGCCGAGATCCATTTTCACCTTGGCGTTGACGGCCTGTTTTGCATAGTTCGCAATTATGATGAGCAGCGCGCCGTCCTTGCGGTATATCGCCACGTCGATGTCCTTGTTGCCGTCGGCCGCACCGAAACGGCCTTTCGCCTCCGAGCCCTGGATGAACT
>JANYBI010000720.1 GCA_025360875.1 Lentisphaerota bacterium | reverse complement strand
AACGTGCTGGAAGTCATGAGACAGCCTCTGGAAAACGGTTCTGTCACAGTCTCACGCGCTTCAGGTTCATTTGTCTTTCCCGCCAGGATCATGCTCATAGCCGCGATGAACCCATGCCCGTGTGGTCATTATGGGAACCATCAGCGGATCTGCAGATGCACACCTCCCCAGATCCAGAGATACAGGAGCAAGATATCAGGACCTCTTCTCGACAGGATAGACATACATGTTGAACTTCTGCCTCTTAACGACGACGAAATGCTGAAGGTCCCCTCAGGTGAGAATTCGTGCGAAGTCCGCAAAAGGGTATCAGAGGCGCGCAAGGCGCAGCAAAAGCGCTTCGATGGGGCCGGGATATTCTGCAACTCCCAGATGGAGCAGTCGCAGCTCCAGGAGCACTGTTCTCTTGACAAGGAGAGCCAGTCATATCTCAGGCATTCGATAAAGGAGCTCCAGCTCAGTGCAAGGGCATATGACAAAATCCTGCGCGTAGCGAGGACTATCGCTGATCTCGATTCTTCCGAAAACGTCAAACAGGACTATATTTTCGAAGCGGTGCAATATCGAAGCCTTGACAAACGACTCTGGTAAAAAATCCGAAGACGGATTATTACTATAATTTGAAAGATACAACAGGAGAATTATCATGAGACGTCTTTTCCAAAAGTTAATTGCATATTTCCCGGGATCATTCGCAGTCGGCGCAGTCTCCCTCTGTATTTTTCTTGCGGGATGCTCCGGATTCCCCGTGGGCAAAAAAGAGGATCCGTCAATACCTGTAAAAATCGATCCGGTCCTCTTCAACACTGAACTGTTCGGTGAGGAGGCCAGCAAAACCTTGAACGTCGGATATTTCATCTACAAAGGCAGATATATTCCCCCGCCATACATCGTGAAACGCAACGGCCTGTCCCTTTTCATCAACGACATAATGGTGGTTGCCCCTATAAAATGGAGGAATCCCCGTTCTAAAAATCTGGAAATCCCGCCTGTGCCTCCTGATATCAGCATGTGGAGCGGCTCGTCGTCAATAACTGAATTCATAGATGAGACATTCAGATACTACGAGCCCTTATACAAGGGGCCAAATCCTCCGCAGGACAAGACGATGCTCAAGGCCATAGCCGATCATTTGAAGAAGTCACCGAACGTGTGGGGTACGGAAGCTGACGAGGAACTCCAGCTCATAAGGATTACCCTGTGCAATTTCACAAATTTCAATGTGAGCAGCAGCTCGGTCTTCGGACAGGGTTCGGTCGATGTCGATATAACGGAGGATTCCCTGCGCGATATGTATCACAGGGCATTTGATGCTCACGTGCAGTACTTCAAGGCGAACAAGATCGTGTATAAAGGGTTGAAGATCGGCGAGATCGAATGGAGGGAAAACCCGAAGGATTTCTATGAGGCGGTAAGGATTCTAAATTCCGATTCATGGGCTTTCACTAAACGAAACAAACTCAATGCCATGAAATTCGGCAGCGAGAAGATAGTAGCCGATCTGGTTCCGTGCTTCAGGTATTCAAAAGAGCTGGAGAAAAGGCTTTATGATGAATACATAAAGGTCCTCGACGAAATTAACAAGACCGACACAGTCACGCCTTATGACAAGTTCCAGTAGGACAAGCAGCTAAAACAAGGTCTTTTCCGTCTTGTTTAAATGCAGGGAATCTTCCTGTTAAAGCTTGAATTTCCGGGATTGAGTGATAGGTTTATACCATAGAGAAAGTTCAATCGACGGACTTGACTTTTGCATGAATTGCCGGGGTTTGGGAACAGCATTTGGATCCGGTTACCCCGGAACAAGCCAGAGAAGACTTGCGAGACTTCTGCATCCCTCCAGCCCGCCTTACCTTTTAGATGAAAGGAGCTGCCACTATGAACATCCTGCTTATTTATCCTGAGTTTCCTGACACCTTCTGGAGTTTCAAGCACGCCCTGAAATTCGTCCATAAGAAATCAGCATTCCCTCCCCTCGGAGCTTTAACTGTTGCCGCCATGCTGCCAAAAGAATGGAAAATGCGCCTTGTCGACATGAACATCAGAGACATAAAAGCGAAGGATCTAGAATGGGCTGACTATGCTTTCATAAGCGGGATGATTGTCCAGAAGGAATCAGCGCTCGAGGCGGTCAAGATCTGCAAAGGCGCAGGACTTAAGATTGTCGCTGGCGGACCGCTTTTCCTAAGTGAGCATGAGTGCTTCCCCGATGTCGACCATTTTGTCCTCAACGAGGCTGAAATCACTCTTCCTCTTTTTCTTGAGGACTTGAGCAAAGGCACCCCGAAAAGATTCTACACCTCTACTGAATTCCCGGACATCACCCGGACACCGCTGCCGCGCTGGGATCTTTTAAACATGAAGAAATATGTATCTATGAACATACAGTATTCCCGCGGATGTCCGTTCAACTGCGAATTCTGCAATGTGACCTCCCTGTTCGGGCACCGCTGCAGGACCAAATCGACCGAGCAGATCATTGCCGAGCTGGACGTTATCTACAGGCAGGGCTGGCGTGCCGGAATTTTCTTCGTGGACGACAATTTCATAGGCAACAAGTCAAAGCTCAAGACAGATCTCCTTCCTGCTCTCATCGACTGGCAGAAAAAAAAGAGGGGCATAACCTTCCTTACTGAAGTTTCTATCAACCTCGCCGACGATGATGAGCTTATGAAAATGATGGTCGATGCCGGATTTGACATGGTGTTCATAGGCATAGAAACCCCGGACGACAGCGGTCTTGCCGAATGCAGCAAGAAACAGAACAGGAACAGGAACATGCTCGAGGACATCAAGAAAATGCAGCGGGCCGGATTCCAGGTCCAGGGAGGGTTCATCGTCGGATTTGACAGCGATACGGCCAGTATTTTCCAAAGGCAGATAGATTTCATCCAGAAAAGCGGAATAACCACGGCGATGGTCGGGATGCTCCAGGCGATACCGGGAACAAGACTCTATTCACGGATGAAGGATGAAGGACGCCTGATTGGCCTGACGACCGGAGACAATGTCGACGGCACGACCAATATCATACCCAGCAAAATGAATAAGGAGACACTGCATGCCGGCTACAGGAAGATCCTGAACGAAATTTATTCCCACAAGGGATATTACCAGCGGACAAAGACCTTCCTCAAGGAATATAAGCAGTCGCCCAAAGGCAAATCAAAATTGCAGTTTTCGCATTTCATGGCGTTCCTCAAGTCAATCTATCATCTCGGTATCATAAGCAATGGCCGATATTACTACTGGAAGCTTCTGCTATGGACCCAGTTCAGGAAACCTAGGCTTTTCCCGCTCGCGGTAACGCTTTCGATCTACGGATATCATTTCCGCAAGGTCTCAAAACAGAATGTCGCATGAAAATCGGGACTGGACCTCAAGTGCTTAAAGCAGTGTTCTCTGGAGCCCTATTACCTTGCCCTGGATACTGATATCATCCGGGCGATAGGCTTGTTTTTTATATTTTGAATTTGCAGGCCTCAACTCAATCCTGCCTTTGATTGGATAATAGCTCTTTACGGTAGTCTCATCGCCTGCAAGCGCCACGACAATGTCGCCCGGCTGTGCAGCCGAAGCCTGCCTGACGATTACGAAGTCCCCGTCCAGAATCCCCAGGTCTTTCATGCTGTCACCATTTATCCTCAAGGCGAAAAGCCTAGTCGTATCCTCTCCCTTGAACATGGATGAATCACAGTAGACCTCGCCTTCCTTAAGTTCAGCGCTGTTGAGCGGAAAGCCTGCGCTTATCCTGCCAAGCAACGGGATTGCCAGCACGAAGGACGTGTGCCTGAAACTCTTCCTTTTTCCAAAAAGCGCAATGCTTCTTGCCTTGGACGATCTGGTCATAAATCCCTTTTTCTGCAAAGATCGAAGGTGGGCAAATACCGTCGAAGTCTTAATCCTGAAGTAATCTCCAATCTCATATACTGTCGGTGACATGCCTTCAGTGTTGGAGAATTTCTCTATGAAATCCAGCATGCCCCTCTGCTTATCCGTCAGACCTCTCATATGACCTCCTGTGAAATAAAATCTTAACAGCTTGCCTGCTTTATCTATCATATATTAGCATTTTATACAGGGATGTCAAACGCCTCTCCGCAAATCTGCGCATTCATCGTGGAATTGGGAATAAAGGCCGGGGAAAGCAGCAGAACATCCGGATCCGTAACAGATCGTAGTGCGTCAGTTTTTATTTCTAAAGGTAGGGACGCCTCGCCGAGGCGTCCGCGGCGCTCTCGGCGAGAGCGCCCTACCTGAATTCATCGCATGCAATAGAAACTGACGCATTACCAGTTCTGCTATTTTTATCCATAATTATGCCTCTTCTACGGTTTGTAGCGTAAAGCTCATATTCTAGCCTCATTTTTTAGTTCTGGCAAATCAAATATCTTTAAGTGGAAATACTCATCGTCCCTGTATCCGTAGGCCTGTCTCATAAGCCATCTGATTTTATTGT
>JANYBI010000718.1 GCA_025360875.1 Lentisphaerota bacterium | reverse complement strand
CCGTCCGGAATTCGACCGCGGGGAGCTTGCAGGAAAGGCCAACCTGTGGGTGGTCAGCATGGATGCATTCAAGAAGTATAACAGGCTCATCCTCGACCGCGTGGAACAGACCGGCGAGGAAATATGGACTTATGGGAGCAGCAACAGCATAGAGGATTCGAACCTGTCAGTCCAGGCCTGGGCTCTTGAATCATATATTGGAGGAGCGACCGGAATCGTCCCATGGCAGACCGTGGTGCGTAACAAGGATGCCCTCGTCAAGGGCGATCCTCTGGCATTATTCATCCTGCTTGAGGAATCCGGCAGGGAGCCCATAGTCTATCACTCGATGCGCCTGAAGGCCTACAGGAGGGCACAGCAGGATATCGAGTATCTTGAACTCATGAGGAAGCAGCAGAAGTTCACGCCGGTACAGCTTTCCACTTTTGTCAGATCGGCAGTCATGCTTGAAGGGGATGTGATAAGGAAATCAGAAGATGATGCGGGAACCGTCAAGTTCGAGAATATTTCACCTGACAATTTCCGGCGTCTGCGCGAAGCCACGGCGGAGATGATTAAAGGGAACCCTTAAGGCGGGCTTTGCCCGCAACCCAAACTCGAAATACGAATATCCCACTTCGCCCAAAGGGGCTACGAGGGACACGGTCGAAATCCGAAACAAACTAGGAATTAATTAATTTTTGAATGTTTCAAACTTTGGTTTGAGAATTATGATTTTATTTATTTTCGAGCTTGTTTCGAATTTCGAGCTTCGAGTTTCGAAATTTAATATACGCTTAAAGCATAGAACAATGAAATAAAGACACTGAAAACTCAGACGGAAAACAGTAGATCAGGCGGCGGGAACAGCTACTCGCGGAGAAGTTTGTTGAGGAATTTCTTCGTATAGATCTTGGAGCCAAGCGCCCTTTTGAGCTTCTTCCATTCCTGGCTGCGCACGAAGTTTCTCACGACGCGATATCTGTAATACCACGGACATCTGCTCAAATGGCAGAAACGCGCAAGATCGATAAGTACGACTTCAGAAGTTCCTTTCCGGATGAAAATATGATTCGCAATCCAGTCCGGATAGAAATAATTCGCCTTGTGGATCCTATGGATCGCTGACGCGATAGTCTTCAGAATCTCCTTCTTGTGGACCTGGAAGCCGGCAATTACTTCGGGAGGCGCCTTGCGGTTCACGAGATCCTCGAGAGAATGGTATCCGGAAAGGCTTTTGAAAATCAGGAACGCCCGCTTGTCCGGCTCGTCAAAACCATATGCAAGCAGCCTGGCCGTGCAAAGTCCGAAATCCGGAAGTATCTTCAGCGCCTCAAACTCGCTGGTAATGCTTTTGTAGGATTCGCCTGAAGCGCGTTTCATGTAATATTTGATCTTATTGACCCTTACAATCGTGGTCTGCCGCTTCACTTTGCCAGTCTTACGGTCAACATGTCTTTTTACAGGCTTGTATTCGGCTCTGGCCCCCGACTCCTCCAGATTCCATAATTCTTCAAATGAGGCAAGTCCCGCTTCGCTGAAGCGGTCCCTGTCGAATTCACTTGACCATCTGACATCAGGCATGTTTTTTCAATCTGAGGTATTTATCTGTTTTTTTAATTACGGTTCCCAAATCGGGATTTGTTACGGATGATGCGGAATAGGAATTCACGAACATCTGGACTGTCTTTTCAAGGTCCGGTTTCTCACCCAGCCTGTTTCCAATTTCAATGTATGACGATGCGGTCCTGGCTAGTTCCGAGGCCCTCAGGTTTTCACAGATCGGCTTTGGCCTGATATCAACACCATCCAAATCCCACATCCCAAACGAATAAACCCCTTCCGCTTTGGAGCTGACGTATATGTTGCTGAGCTTCGTATCGCCGTGATATATTCCCGAATCATGCATTTTGGCAAGCATCGCGCATACAGAACTGGAGAATTTCTCCTTTGTCTTCTTTTCGGCGAACATGGTCCTGCAGAAGTCCATTGTAGGTATGACATCGGGAACAGATTCCGTGACAAGATATGCGGATATCAGAATTCCCGCGGCCCTGCTTGCTGAAGCTGCAAGCGGTCTCGGCGTAGGGATTTTGTTCATTTCAAAAAACCAGGCCGCCTGCCAGGTCCTGAACGGTTTGGCATTCAGGAACATATACCTGAGAGTGTAGCGCAGACCCTTGTTGTTATATCTCTTTATGAATACATTGCGCCCGTCCGGGAATTCCGCCGTACCCGCCTTGGTGCTCCGTGAATCCTTGAGAACTTTTGCTTCGGAAAGATATTTTTCAGGATTTCCAATACAGTCCCGGAGCCATCGGCCATCGGCAGAACGGCGCAGCAACGCCAGGTTCACGCCCCGAGCTATCCTGATGAAATCCCTGTTGTTGCTGAAACAATATCCGGCTATGTGCCTGCTGTCTTTCATATTTATTAAAACTACACCTTAAGAAAATGTTTAACAGGTTGAAATATAAATATAGTTTCCAAGAAAGTAAAAAAAAAGGCCCTTTCCGGAGAAAGGGCCTTGAGTTATAAATTATGCGATTTTCAGACCTGCGCTGCAGGCTTTACGGGATTGTCCTCGCCAAGGGCCTGCTGGAACATCTTGTATGTGGCGCACAATGAAAAAGGAATTGTTACAAGGATTCCGACTACACATGCGAGAACACCGAGACTTCCAATGATATTAAAAATAAAATAGAAGAGGATGATCAACGGATTCTTAATTAGAAGAGCTATTGACTTCTTCAAGGGATTCAAACCATCCTTCTCTCCTTTGGCAATGAAGAAAACAACCATTGGCATAAGGGAAGCGACAATTATGCCTGGCAAATAGCAGAGCAATGAACCTACTGCAATCAAAAAGCCCGCCAATGCTACATTGATTACGCTGGGGATCATCGTGTCAAATGCCGAGAAAAGATCACTTACTTCAGCCTTGCCACCTTCATAATCTTTTTTAATGCCCTTGAAAAATCCAACAAAAAGTGGTGCCATTAAGGAAATCAGAATCATGATAAGCATCATAAGAACAAGCTGGTTTACAAGCATTACCAACATAGCAGGAAGTCCCATATTGGCCAATATCTTGACGAAAACAAGACTAATACCGAATGCTATCCCTTCAATAATGCACATTATTACAAAAAGTATCAAAGTCGCAACAATGTAAAAACCTGGATTCTTCTTTATGCTTTCGATCCCGTAATTAAAACAGCTTCCAATATCAATCATCTTCCCCTCCTTTTTTATATTTAGATCAGGCGTATATATTATCGCAAATATCCTATAATGCAAAAACTATATGGAAAATATCCTATGATTGACTTTATTGCAAAATTATCTTACGATTCCGGAAAACTCGCACTTGCGGAATGCGCAAAGCTGGATACATGCGGGATACATTTCAAGAATGAAAAGGATCTGGTCACGGATGCCGACAGGCGCATCGAGGATTTCATAATATCCAGGATAAGGAGGAAGTTCCCGGACCACGACATCTTCGGCGAGGAGACAGGCAAGACTGACAAAGGAAGCAGATACTGCTGGGTGATCGATCCCATCGATGGAACCACCTCGTTCGTGCATGGACAGCCATTCTTTTCTGTCTCAATCGCCCTCCAGAAGAATGGGCAGACTGTCGCTGGGGCTGTGAATGCCCCGAAGCTTGGAGAGATTTTCCTCGCAGAAAAAGGCAAAGGGGCATTCTGCAACGGGAAAAGGATACATGTCTCAGGCCGTGACACCCTGATAAGTTCGGTGATGTGTACGGGATTCGCATGCATACGCGCCAATCTCAAGGACAACAATCTTCCCATGTTCAACAAGGTGCTCCCTAAGCTGCGCGGGATACGGAGATACGGTTCGGCCGCCGTGGATCTCTCATACGTCGCATGTGGAAGACTTGAAGGATTCTGGGAGCTGAATCTCAAGCCCTATGACATTGCCGCAGGAGTATTGATCGTCCAGGAAGCCGGAGGAGAAGTCTGCGATCTTCTCGGAAAATCAAATTATCCCGGAGACGGAATACTTGCGACAAACGGAAAGATCACCAAGTCGTTCCTGAAAACCATAAGAGAAAGAGATTAGCCACAGACATTCACAGACTAAAAGGGAAGACTCTTATTTTCCCGCACAGAGGCGCAAAGTTCACAAAGAATATTTTTTACTGCACGTTTTTCAACAGACTATTGTCAAGTTTTACGCAGCAAAACCTTAACAGTGGCTGGCTCTTTGCGGCTTAATCTCAGCCACGCAAACGATCTTCATATCCCATGTCTTGAGGGAATAAAAATGAAGTTTTAATATTTAATGCTTGTTTTTAACTGCTTATGACTTATTTTCCGCGTATTAAATAAGGGTGCGATAATGTTCGAGATGTTCGATTTCCTGAAAGGCATGTCTTCGAGGAAAGGCCTTCCTCCCGGCACTGTCGCATACACAGGTGAGAAAGTCCATGAGAAAGTCAGGATCCGCATCATGGATTTTGACGAGAACAATTTCGT
>JANYBI010000697.1 GCA_025360875.1 Lentisphaerota bacterium | reverse complement strand
CTGAACATGTCGTCGTAGGTCCTATTACAGGGGCATATGCCGGACAGGGTGTCGAATTGTCAGGCATATGGGAGAACCACCGCGAGCACGGAAGACAGTTCAAGGCGAAAAGCTACAAGTATATCCTGCCAAGTTCACCGGACGGCATCAAGCGCTACCTTTCATCAGGACTGATACCGGGAATAGGTCCCAAATATGCCGAGGCGATTGTAAACAAGTTCGGAGAGAAGACGCTTGACATCCTGGATAATTATTCCAGCAGGCTCAATGAAATTCCGGGTCTTGGAAAGAAACGCGTGGAAATGGTCAAAAGCGCCTGGAAGGAACATGAGCATAAGCGCGACATCTTCATTTTCCTGCAGAGCCTCGGTATCAGCACCGCCTACGCAGTAAGGATATACAAGGTCTATGGCGACAAGTCCCCGCAGGTCATCCGGGAAAACCCGTACAGGCTGGCTGAAGAGGTGGACGGGATCGGGTTCATAATGTCGGACAGGATCGGGGCAAGCCTCGGCCTCCAGAAGACTGATGATGCGAGGCTTTCCTCCGGAATCCTCTACTCCCTCAACCGGCTTGGCGAGGCAGGGCATGTCTGTTATCCCGAAGCGGAATTCTTAAAAAACACCGCGAAGCTCCTTGATGTCGAGGAAGCCAATGCGTCCAGGGGGCTTGACATCGCAATTGAAAAAGGATATGCGGTCAGGGATGTGATGAAGGAAAGTTCCGACAGCGTCCTCTCCAGCAGGATGATCTACAGTTCATACCTCTACAATGCTGAAAAGGATCTCGCCTCCCTGATACTCAAGTTAAGCGCTGTAAAGGTTCATCATGGCCAGAAAATAAAAGATGCGTCCACCCAGGCAAAGATCCATTTCAATGCCGGCCAGCTGGACGCGGTAAACAGCGTCGCCCAATATCCCCTGAGCATCATCACCGGCGGTCCCGGTGTCGGCAAGACAACTGTCGTAGGGGAAATTGTCCGCCGTGCGAAGATCGCAAGACTGCGGGTCTATCTCGCCGCTCCTACCGGACGCGCCTCGAAACGCCTGAGCGAATCATGCAAATCGCTGGCCATGACAATACACAGGATGTTGAAATGGGAACCTGATAAGAGAAGCTTCCATTACGGGACAAAAAACGCCCTGCCCTGCGATCTGCTGATTGTCGACGAGGTTTCAATGCTCGACATACCGCTCGCCCTATATCTTTTCAGGGCTATCGCCCAGGGAACTACGGTCGTCATGGTAGGAGATTCCGATCAGCTTCCATCAGTAGGACCGGGAACTTTCCTTGCGGACATGATCATGTCCGGCAGGGCGAAGGCCACGCACCTTACCCAGATATACCGCCAGAAGGAAGGCAGCAGGATAATTACAAACGCGCATGCTGTCAATGCCGGCCGCCTGCCGGACATCAGCCCTGCCCCGAAAAACTCGATTTCGGACTTCTACTGGATCGAGCAGGATGAGCCGGACCAGGTCCTCAAGACAATATCCGAAATGGTGCGCGACAGGATTCCCAGGCGTTTCGGACTCGATCCGATACAGGACATCCAAGTTTTGAGCCCGATGAACCGCGGCTCATGCGGCACGATAGCCCTCAACAAGGTGCTCCAGTCGGAACTGAATCCCGAAGACAAGCACCGTTTCCATTTCACTTTCGGGGACCAGATATACAGGTCCGGAGACAGGGTCATGCAGACCTCGAACAACTATGACAAGGGCGTTTTCAACGGAGACATGGGCAGGATCGCCAGCATCATGCACCAGGAAAAGAAATTCCGGGTGGCGTTCGAGGGAAACATGGTCGACTATGACTTCATCGAGGCCGACCAGCTGAACCTTTCATACGCGATAACCGTACACAAATCGCAGGGAAGCGAATTTCCGGCGGTGATAATACCGCTCCTGACCCAGCATTTCATGATGCTCCAGAAAAACCTTCTTTATACGGGAATGACACGGGCAAAGAGGCTGCTCGTGCTTATCGGCAGTAAAAAGGCCTTGAGCATGGCGGTAAACAACATACGGATGGAACCAAGATTTTCGATGTTGATTGAAAGGCTGAAATCTTTCTGACGATATTCTTCCCTTATCCGTCCATCGGACTCTTTACAGAAAGTTCCGGCATCTTGCTTCTTGACTCGCAACAATATCCAACTACATTATACTGTATCGGGATGGTCATTAAAGGCATACTGCCACGACTTGATGTTTGACCGCCGTCTTAATGCTATATAGTGCCTGACCGAAAACGTAATATTTTCAAAGAGCACAGTACACAATAGACCGGATTTTGTCCTAACTTCAAGAACGAGTTTACCTGCCTCCGTAAGTTCTAAACCTTTCCATCACCGCGAAAATGGCTAAAAAAAAGACAATAATAAATAACATAACACATTTGCCCTTAGAATGTTAGATGTATATTGAGTTTTGTTTTCAG
>JANYBI010000690.1 GCA_025360875.1 Lentisphaerota bacterium | reverse complement strand
GGTTTGCCGAAAGCCTTGCGATGGCCCGGTTCCGCCTTGACCTTGTCTTCACCGGAACTTTTTCCAGGTTCGCCTTTGGCGCCAGAATTTCCGCCGTCTTTGACTTCTTCAGACATGGATTTCTCCGTCAGCGTTCAAGCTTTTTTCGTACCGGCAGGAAGTTCAGCCTCGTCTATCAGCATGACAGGAATGCCGTCCTTGACAGGATATTTTCTGCCACAGGCGGTGCATTCCAGCTTCATCTCCTTCTCAAGCTCATTCAGCGGCTGCTTGTCGACGGGACACGCGAGTATCTCAAGAAGTTCTTTTTTGATCAGGCTCATTTATGTAACCTCCGATTAATATGGTTCCTTATCTTCTCAGACATGGAAGAATAGCCCTTCCCCGACGATTTTGCCAGTCTTGCACAGCTTTCAAATTCAGGCTTGCACTTTACCAGCCTGCCTTTCCCATCGAATGAGAGCTTCGCCCCCACCACACCCCAGGGGGTTTCATATTCACGGTTTTCTCTTATGAGGATTTCCCTGTCCTCAAGCCTGTAGCGGACTCCGATGCTGCTCGTCTCCCTAAGTATGAACTCTGCGAATTTCGCAATTCCTTCCGGCCTGCAGATGACCTGGAGGATTATCCCGGGCCTTCCTTTCTTCATATATACGGGAATCAGCGCATAGTCGAGCGCCCCCATTGAAAGGAGCTCGGGACATACATATGAGAAACTCTCGCCGGGCATGTCGTCGATATTGCATTCAAGGACAGCAACACTGTCCTTGCCGGCCGGTTCCGCCGCAGGACAGCGCAGGATCGAAGTCCTGAGAACATTTGGCTGAATCTTGAAGTCCTTCGTCCCTGCACCGCAGGACACCGCCATTATTACACCAGCCGGCGGGACTCCCCATTCGTCTGCGAATGATTTGAGAAGCACGGCTCCGGTCGGTGTCGTAAGTTCACAGGCGATGGGTCCGGGATAGACAGGACATCCTTTCAGTATCTCCGCTGTGGCAGGCGTAGGAACCGGAAGTATCCCGTGCGAAGTTCGCACAGTTCCGGAACCAAGTGCGATCGAGGCGGACACCACCTTGTCAATTTTCAGTATTTCCAAACATAGCACCGTGCTCACGATGTCAATGATCGCATCGGCTGCTCCAACCTCATGGAAGTGCACATGCCTGATATCCGAACCATGTACCTTGGCCTCGGCTTCCGCAAGCCGCCTGAAAATCTCAATGGACTTCTTCTTCACTCCCGCGGAAAGTTTTCCGGCGCCCCTGATTATTTTTTCTATTTCGCCAAGAGTCCTGTGCGAATGGTGATCGTGCCCATGCCTGAGCTCTACCTTGAAACTGAAAGCTCCGATACCGTTGCGTTCAGTCTTCTGGAACTTTACGGAAGGCTTCTCTTCCAGAGGCAGGCTTCCTATGCCCTTCCAGAACTTCGGACAGTCAGCCCCAAGCCCGAGCAGGGCCGCTGCAAGCATGTCGCCGGCAACTCCGGAAAAAGGTTCCACATAAAGTATCCTGTTCTCTTTCATGTTGTCACTTTCCACCTTTTGCAACAGGAACCGTGACCGCAGTCATCGTATCGATTACTGTCAGGGAGAGCTCCTTCAGATCCGGCATGATCGCATTGTTCTTGTCTGTGACCTTCTTCAGCAGTTTCTCGGAAGCCGTCCGGCTGACCTTTACCGCACCGGTCTTCTCATCGGTCGGGAGGCTGACCTCCGCCTTGAAATCAAATTCGAACTCATCACCTTTTTTAGCATTCATTCCGGCATTGAATATCCAGCAGTCATAACCGTGCACTTCCTTCCTCTCGGCAAGCTTGACGGTCCCTCCAATTTCGAGTTCCTCGAGCTTGATACCGCGCTTTTCAAATTCACCCTCGAGCGGGGCAGTAGGAGTCTTCCATGTGTCTCCAACCTTGATTTCTTTTTCCGTCCCTATGAAATCCGACATGTTTTCCTTCCTGGTCTTCCTGAATACAAGCGCAAGAAGAAGTATCTCTTCCTTGCTTAGTTCGGCACTGCGGTCCTTCAGGCGGAATTCGCAAGGTTTGCTTTCAAGATTTATCTCCAGCTCCTTGTTTTCCGCAAGGAATTTGTGATCCTGTCCGTTTATCGCTCCCTTGACCTTCTCGACCTTGAAATCAATTGTTGCCGGGCGGCCATATTCAGTGACGGTCTTCACTGTCATTATTCCCTGTATCTTGATATTGTTGCAGAGGCTCTTCTCCGATCTGTTCCCATCCTGGGTTGTCATCACGGTAGCCGACTTGGCTTCGGCCTCTATGTCGCAGACAAGGACATTACCGGGCTCCGAAGCCCTGAAGAACTTTATTTTCTTAGCCGCCTCATCGGCAGATAATTTTGGCGTCAGGATAAACACCAGAATTATAAACATGGAAAGAAGATTTTGGTAAAACATTTTCTTTATCAATAAATTTTTCATGATATTTCCTCTTAGTATTATTTGGAATTTTGAGCCTTTAAGAAATCATCCAGCTTCTTGAGTGCATTTCCCCTATGACTTATGCTGTCCTTGATCACAGCTCCGAGTTCGGCAAACGACCTGTCATATCCGTCCGGAACGAAAATGGGATCATAACCGAATCCGCCGGAACCTTTCGGCTCAAATGCGATCTTCCCATAGACCTCGCCCCTGAACGCCGCGATCACCTTCTCCTGATCCGCCAGCGCGATAACACATACGAATCTCGCGGAACGATCTAAAGAGTCGTCAGTCGCCGGGTTCCAGTCGTCGGTCGCCGGTCGCCGGTCATCAGCCATGACATTTCCGAATTTACTTCGACGTTGAATGTTGAATGTTGAATGTTCAA